>JADGNP010000046.1 GCA_017883425.1 Candidatus Sulfotelmatobacter sp.
CCAGCTTGCGCTTGGTGGGACGACCGCGTGGATTCGACATGATCCACCATACGCCATTCTCATCATTTATACAATCTATTTATGACTCATCAGACTAGTTCACCGTCTCGGTGAACACAACCGGGGTCAGCGTGGAGTAGGTTGCCGTGATGGTCACGGTTCCCGTCTGCGGTGGAGTCGTGTAGGTGACTGTGGCCTGCCCGTTCGCATTGGTGACCGGCGCAGTTGTGGAGAAGGTGCCGCCCGCACCGTTGTCCGTAAAGTTCACGGTAAGTCCGGAGATTCCATTTCCGTATTGATCGGTGACGGAAACGATAAGGGCCTTCTGCAATTTGTTGTTCACATGCGCCGTCTGATTGTTGCCCTGGATAAGATTCAGTGCAGTTGCGGGTCCGGGAGTGGATTGCTCGCTGCACTTGACGCTGACCGATCCGACAGACGCGGTTACGGTGAGGGACTTGGCCACCGTCGGCAGAGTGTAAGAAGCGGTCGCTTGCCCGTTCGAACCGGTAATCGCAGGGTTGGGCGAGAAGGTACCGACCGTGCCGTCAGTGAAGCTGACGGATGCACCTGGCACAAGATTTCCGGCGGCATCTTTGGTCTTAATGACAAGAGGCAAGGGCAGAGTGGTTCCCACCGTTCCGATTTGTTTCGAGCCAGACACCACGGACATGGCTGCGACGGGACCCACGGTATCCTGCTCCGTGAAAGTTGCGGAAGCATAGCCTGCGCTCGATACCGTGATGGTCACGGTCTGCGGAAGGTTCGGAAGCTTATACGTGCTGGAAGCCTGGCCATTACTGTCGGTGATCGCTGTCGGGTTGCTGAACGTGCCGTTCTTGCCGCCATCGCTGAACGTTACAGTGACTCCAGGGAGGGGACTCCCAGTGTAGGGATTGGTGGCCACGACCGTGATCGGAATGGGCAAGGTGGTGCCGGCATTGCCCGTCTGGTTGTTGCCGGCGGTCGGATTGATGGTTGGGAATAAGCCGTACGCGACCAACTGCGTCTGGGTACCCGCGTACACTTTGCCATTTGCCACCGTGGGAGTGGCAGAGTGCGCGATTGTCCCCAATGTATCGCGACCACCCGCAGCCATGCTGGAATCATAGAGCAGAAAGAGGCGGGCCGCATCGAAGGCGGACATTAACGCGACGCCCTTGACGCTACGCACCAGCCACACGATGCCGTTGCTGGTTCCATTCGCCGAGACGACAGGAAAGCCGATGGTCGTTAACTTTCCGCTAGTCTGCGCGACTGGAGTGGTGGAGAGCGCGCTGGTTCCGCTGCCACCGACGCTTAAGGAATAGGCCCTCAGGTAGTCCTGATGAGCCATGAAATAGACCGTGTTGTTCCAATACACCGGGCTGCCAAAGAATTCGCCGGCCAGCGCCGCAGGAAGGTACTGGGTAATTTGGTCGTTGTTGGTGGGATTATACAATCCCAGGTTGTCCCTGTTGATGAGGTAGATATTGCCAGCCTTCCCGGAAGTGACTAGCAAGTCCGGTGTAGAACTGCCCGCTTGAGTTGGCAGTAGAGTAGGAGCGCCGGACCCTAGGTCCATATCCGTAGCAGCCATATTGGCCTGGTCGAAGGGTGTGAAATAGTCCGCGACAGAGAATGCGTTCGCGCCCAGCGACAACTTCAGAACGCTATCCCCGAGGTCCTGCGCACTATAGTTGAAGAGTCCGTTCGCGGTCGACAGATATACATTGCCGGCACTGTCCGCCGCGGGACCTACGCCGCCTTGCCAAATCGAGCTGCCGTAGCTGTTGTCGGGCTGAGTGGTCATCTGCGCGATCTGTTGCAGGTTCGAGGCGTCATACGCGAATAACCAGCCGCGCGCCTTCAAATCGCAGCCGTTCGAACCGAAACCGAGGTAGAGCGTGCCATTCGATAGCAGCAATGCCGGCCGCTGAATTTGATTCAGAATTATAAGGTTCAAGCTTCCGATCTGACCGGTGATCTGGACCGGGCCGCCTAACTTCTCCAAGCCGGTGGTGATGTCCAACGCGTGCAGGCGGTACACGTAGGTGTATTTTCCGGACACGAATTCCTGGGTCTTGGCGGTTACGTAAAGAGTGCCGGTACTTGGGTCAATCACCGGAGTACTGGTAATCCCTAGCTCGGCCAATCCGGTGATGTTATTGCAGCCTTCAGCCTGCGCAGGCACAGTCGTAACGCCAGCGGCCGGATTGATGAAACTGGTTTGCCAGAGTTGGATGCCGGTATCAGCGTCAATCGCGTACACGCTGTCATGCTGGGTGGCGACGAAAACCACATTACGCGGGACACCGTTAATCGTGAGAGCGGACATATACAGAGGCTGCGCCTGCACGTAGCCATCGACGTTGAACGCGAACAGTTTTCCGAACTGGGTGGAATTCACGTTCGCGGTCGTGAGGAGGGTCTCGCTGATGTTCTGGCCGGTGCGCGAGTTGTCCATCTTGTTCGTCAGGACGTTGACCTGCGCGAAGGCTTGTGGCAGACCGGCGAAGGCGAAAGCCAGCAACGCGACGATAGGAATGGCGCCCAATTTTGGAAGACGGTCAGAATACATGCGTGCCCCTTTTCATGATAACTCCGATCCACGCACCGGGTCCCCGTTGCGGCAGGGATCAGCACGGAACCACCTCGCGAGGAATTCAGCACTCGTTACAACTTTGATGATCACTGTCAGGGGAGAAAACTTTGCCCAGTCTCCGACGAACAGAAGTTTCCCAGTCTTAATCGATTGCCGAAAACGAAGGGGGGAATTACGGCGCCTATGACTTCGGGCAGAATCGTGTACTCATTCTTGTTCCGCCCCGGTGCCATGTCAATGATGAAAGTTCTTGCATACTGGACCGTCCCGCCAGTCAAGAGAAAGGGAGTCTTTTGTCTCCTAGGACAGACCTTAGACTCATGCTAGTCTCACTCTATCGCTTCCCCTTCCGTCGCTCGTTATCGCTAGCGTGTGGAAAATCGAGAAGATCTTATGACCTGCAAGTCAACAATTCTGGCAATCCTCGCTCTTATCGTGCCATTCGCGGTTCAGGGCCAAGTCGTGAAGTCCTTTGAGGGCATCGACGCATTTTTCCTTTCCACGCCTGGTTTCGATGTCGATCCGAACGGCGCAGTGGGCACGAAGCAGTACATGGAGTGGGTCAATACGTCCTACCAGGCTTACGATAAAACCTCGCTGGCGCAAGTGTGGTCGACTCCGCAGAATGGGGACACGCCGTGGCAGAACAACAATATGCCGAATTGCTATGGCGCGGGGGGCGGCGATGGCATCATCACGTTCGACCGGATGGCCTCGCGCTGGGTGATTGCGCGGCGTGCCTTTTCGGGCAACAACAACTATTACTACTGCGTTGCCATTTCGACCACTGACGATCTCAAGTCCCCCACACTGGCGTGGCACACCTACCAGTTCTCGCTGAACTCCGTTCTTGGCGCGAACTCTCGCGGGAATGTGTATTGGCCAGACTGGCCCAAGTTCGGCACGTGGATCGACGCTTACTACGTGAGTTTTGATCTCCAGGATGTGAACAACGGATATCAGAACATCGGGGTGGTGGCCTGCGCGCTGGACCGCACGAACATGCTTATCGGCGGAACGGCCCGCACGATGCAGTGTTTCAGCGATCCCAGCCCGATTCCACCGAATGGCACTCTGTATCTTAAGCACAGCCTGATCCCTGCCGATGTGGAGGGCACCACGGCTCCGCCTGCGGGTCGTCATGAGTACTTCCTGAGTATCCAAAATCCGCCCAATGATGGAAGCACAACGACCTCGACCAAGTTGAACTTGTGGAATTTTCACGTTAATTGGACGACTCCTACTCTTTCCACTTTCGGCAAGTCGCAAATCACGGTTTCCAGCTACGAGCCGGGGTGCTACGACGTTTTGCAAGTTGCGAATACATTTTGTGTTACCGAGCCTTCGAGCAGCAGCACGGGCAATTACGTCGACTCGGTAGGCGATCGCCTGATGCCTCGCATGGGCTATCGAAATTTCGGAACCTATCAATCCTTCCTGGTTAGCCAGACCGTGCAGGTGGGAACAGGCACGAATCAACAGACGGGAATCCGCTGGTATGAGCTTCGCGGTTCCGGCAACCCGACCCTGTATCAGAGCGGTACTGTGAACAACGGCAGTAGTCTCTACCGCTTCATGCCCAGCATCGCTCAGGACAAGGTGGGCAATGCGGCGGTGGGATACAGCGTGTCCAGCAGCGGCGTCCATCCTGGCATCCGGGCGGCCTATTGGAGCCTGCCGAGCAAAACCGCGGCGGCTGAGATTGCTCTCCAGAATGGAATCGGTGACGAGGAAAATTCCAGCCACTGGGGTGACTACACCAGCATGACAGTTGATCCAATCGATGGCTGCACGTTCTGGTATGTGAGCCAGTACTATCAGGTGAGCGAGACCGGAACCGCCATCGACTGGGACACGCGGATCGCGAATTTCAAGCTGTCAACCTGCCACTGAGGGCATCAGAACCTGCGTCGCACGACAAAGCCCGCCGATCACCGGCGGGCTTTGTTCATATCACCGGCTACTTGCAGTATTGGATGATGTCGCTCGCGATCTGTTGCGCGCCACTGAGATAGCTGGGAATGTCGTGCTGCACATTCGGCAGGCATTGATATAGGGGATTCGGGGAAGAGGAAGACGGCTGAACTAGCCCTTCAAAGACCGTGGCCTGCGGGACCGCATTGCTCGTGTCAACTTCCGCAAGCAACATCTTGAACCTTGTATTCGGCATGGAGACACTATTGCCTGCCGAGTACAAGATGCTGTCCGAGAGAAACAATGCCTGAGCACCGGTCCCTGGGTTTCCGTTTCGCGCGTCGGTGCAGGGAGTCGGCGTGCTCGCGCCTGGGCTCTGGTAGGCTTCGTCAATGATCGTGGCATCGGCAGACTCGTAACACAGATTCGGATTGTTAGTGGAACCCGGGCACACATTCCCTTGAGCGCTCGAACTGCACGGGCTGCAGCCCTGGTCGATTCGCGACATGACCGGACCGCTCGTAGGCTCAATCATGGCGAGTTCGGAGTCCAATCCATACTCATATGCGGCGTAAACGAGGGCGGCGGATCCTCCGCTGTTTCCCGTGGCACACATGGGCGCACTGGTGGTGGCGACGACATTCGGGTTGATGATTGTCGGATGCTTGTAAACCCAATCCGCAACCGTTGCGTAACGGCAAGCGAGCCTGCGAACGCCGCCGGGTCCCGTGAGCCATCCGCGCGGAGTCGAGCCCTGGTCGAAAGGGGCGCCGAAAGAGACCTGCACCGTGTTGAACCCGGCGTTCAGGATGTTTCCAACCGTCGTGCTTCCATCTGCGTAGCCGGTGTTCGGATCTTCGTACAACCCGCTGCCGCCGGTACCGACGCCGAACAGGACCGTTCCGACCGGAGCTGCCGTTGGTGTGTACACCTTCAAATAGGCAGAGAAGTCTGCGACTCCGGGACAAGAAATCGCAAGTTGAAAGCACGTCCCGTTGGGCAGGCCGCCGGTGGGACAACTGTTGGGGCCTGGAAACTGCGTGTAACTAACCACCGTGCCCAGCGGGTCATTCGCTTGAACCGTGACAGTGGTGGATTTCGTCGAACTTGGGCTCGCCTGGGCCGCCGCCGTGATGGTCACCGTGGCCGGATTCGGGACGCTGTCGGGTGCGATATAGAGTCCGGTATGCGCGTCGATTGTGCCTGCGCTTGCGGTCCAACTGACAGCCTGGTTCGTGGAACCGCTCACCGTGGCCGTGTATTGCCAGTTCGCATGGATCCCGATCGTGCTCGGCGGCGCACCTGTAATGCTGACCGTTACTTGCTGCTGGTTACCGCTGGACGACGATCCTCCGCAGCCTGCCAGCGAGAGAAGGCCCGACAATACGACAGCTTGCCACCAAACTTGACGCTTAGAGTTCATCAAAAGAGACACCTGCTAGAAGATAGAGATGGGAACACGAGTGGAAAAGAAAAGTCGCGTGGCCAGTGAGGTTATGTTGCCACCTACTCACCCGGCTGTCAAATCAGCGATCAAGCAGGTGGTGCTCACCTTGAAATTCAAAGGCACCACAATTACTCAGCAGCGCAGCGGTTGGGTGAGTCCAACCCGCTCGGCGCCGATATCAGAGACCGTCCGGCGAGCTTCACAGATGCAGAGTCTCAGGGCTACTTGCAATGGGCTTGGATGTCGGCCGCGATAGCGGTGGCCGAAGTTGGGTCGTTGGGCAGGTCGTGCGATGCGTTTTGCTCGCAGGATTGGGTTGGGGTATTTTGCAAGAGAACCCTGTTCCACTCCCAACCCTGCGGTTCACCCGCGTCGCTATCCAACTTCCCGAATAGCATGTTCACAGTAGTGTTTGGAAGAGGAAATACTGCGCCCTTTCCGCGCTGATAGTAGATGCTATCCGATGTAAGCAAGAGCGTATTCATCGTGTTGCCGCCGGAGCATACCGTTGGTTGGGAATAGGCAGCGTCAATGGTCGTCATGCCCTCTGTGTAGCACATAGGGGTAGGGGCAGGATTGCAGGGCGCGCCCGACGGTCCTGTCGCTCCGGTGCTGCAAATGCAACCCTGGTCGATTGCGGTGAAGATGGGGCCGCTCGTGAGTTCGACCATCGCGAAGTTCGAGGTCACTCCACTCGCTGCATTCAGTCCATTCATGCCATACTCCGACACGGCGTAAGCAATGGCTCCCGCTCCTGCACCGTTCCCCGTGGCACACATCGGTGCGCCGCTGGAGGCGTTGCTGTTGATCATCTGGGGATTGTGGTAGATCCAGTCGGCAACGGTAGCATAGCGGCACGCCAGGCGGCGAACCCCTCCCGGTCCGGTCAGCCATCCATTCGGATTCGCGCCATCGAATGGTGCGCCGAAAGAGAGTTGCACAGCCGTGTAACCGCCGGTCACGACGCTGCCAACTACGTCGCTTCCGTTCGTATACTCCGTGTCGTACAGGTTCGCGCCTCCATCGTCTCCGGAGAAGATAACCGTGCCGGCCGGAGGATTCTGCGAAGGTGTATTGACCTTCAAGTATGTCGTCCAAGGTGCTATGCCATCGCAGGAAACAGTCATCGAGTAGCAAGAGGCATTTCCACTATCTTCTGCGCTGATCGGGCACTGCGAAGCAGAGAGCGCTTCAAAATTGGAGACGGCACCCAGAGGGTCGGTCAGTTGCACCGTTGTAGTCGCCGTACCGGATTGGGTCTGGTCGAATTGCGAAGTGGCAAGTATGGTAGCGGTCAATGTGCTCTCTCCTTGGGATAGAGGAGGCGCGATGTAGATTCCCTGATTGCTCGGGATTCCCGTTGTGTCCGCAGTTGGCACGAAGCCGCCGCCGTTGGCTGAAGTTACCGACCAGTTGACGCCCTGGCTTCCTGAGGGAGCGCCGTTCACCACGGCCGTGTAGAGCAGATTGCCGCTTTGCCCAATCGTATCCGTGGCGGGCGTAACATTAACCGTGACATGCACATTGGCAAGGATCGATCCGGATGATGCGGCGTTCGCAGATGAGACGGCGGTGATTGTAACTGTGAACGGAGCTGTGCTGACGCTCGCGGGAGCGGTGTATACAGCCGTATTCGAACCCGAAGAAACAATCGTACCGGAGGTCGGGGTGCCTCCTATGACGTTGTTCACTTGCCAGTTTGTCACGGCGGTATTGGTCGTGCCAGTTACTGTTGCTGAGAACTCCTGAGTTCCGCCTACGGGTACGGGCAGTGGCACAATCGTGGACGCAGGGACCGGCGAAACCGAGACCGCTATTCCTGCGATCGTAACTGTGGCGGTCGCCTGCTTTGTAGTGTCGGCCTGCGACTGTGCCATGACCGTGGCCGTAGCGGTTGTGGTGACATTCGATGGCGCCGTGTAGAGGCCGGTAGTGCTGATCGTTCCCACCGTCGAATTGCCGCCCAAGACGTTGTCAACATACCAGCCGACGGTAGTGTTGGCGGTCCCCGTCACCGTAGCGGTGAACTGCTGCTGCCCACCTGCACTGAGGTTCGCTGTTGCGGGAGCTACAGTGACGGCTACCTGCGACGCCGTGAGCGTCACTGTGGACGGCGATGAAGTCGTGCCGTTAGCGACCGATGCCGCTGTGATGGAGACGGTGGGGGGAGTCGGTAGCGTCGCTGGTGCCGTGTACACCGCGGTTGTGGTCCCGGAAGTGTTGGCTCCGGGGGCGAGCGTGCCTAGGGTCGAACTTCCGTTCTGGACGCCATTGACATACCACGTCACCGCCGTCTCCTCGGGCCCGGTTACGGTGGCAGTAAACGTTGTCGTGCTTCCACCCGATACGGTGGCGCTTGAGGGCGTCACAGTTACGGTCGTCTGCTGGTTGCCGCCACCGCCGCCACCGCCACCGTTGCCACTGGGGGCATGTGCAATGCAACCCCCTAGAGGGATCAAGATGGACGCTACCAATAAGCAGGAGACTGCTGGAAGCAAGGATTTTCGCACTGGAGCCTCGGACGAACTAAAAGTCATAGAGAATGTTGGGAGGGGAGGAGAGGGGAAGTTTACCCTGCGTTATTGAGATTGTCACGCTTGATCTGACCGATGGGCCGTTTCCTTTACTCCGGGCGCTTTGAGCCCTAGCATCTCGATCCGCTTCCAGCGTCCATTTACGTGTCCGGCAAAAGCTTGCGTGCTTCTTTGACAAGAAGGAAAGCACCTTCCTCTATTCCATTAAAAACAGTCGCTTACAGCATCGCCGACTGGTAGATTACCGTCAGGTTACCGGTTGGCTGCATGGCATACTCCCCCACTGCCGTCTGAGCGCTGACTGTAGTGTGCAAATAATTTCATACTTGGCGAACGGACCGACTTTTGGTTTAATAGAGGAACACAGCGCGACGGTAATTGTGGCGTTCCCCCTCTAAAAATACTTTGTAGCATTCTTGCCTCTCCCCGCATGCATTCGATTGATTTTTGTTTTCGTTTTGAGTCAAGTGGGAAGGCAACCGTGTCTTTCAGAGTCCGGCTGAACAATAAACCAATCCGACAGAAATGTTCGCATTCCGAACAAACATCTTGGGGAGAAGACAGCAGATATGAACTCATCCGTACCCGATTTTGAGGTAGGAATCATTGGAGGCGGCCCCGCTGGTTCGAGCATGGCGGCCTACTTGGCGAAAGCTGGTATTAACTGCGTGGTGTTTGAGCGCGAGTTGATGCCCCGTCCACACGTGGGAGAGTCGCTGGTCCCGTCCTCGACCCGGGTTTTCAAGGATCTGGACTTCCTGCCCAAGATGGAGGAAGCGAAGTTTCCGCACAAGTTCGGCGCGGCTTGGCCGGCGGCCTCGGATGCCAAGGTCTACAACATGGATTTCGGCGGAGTGTCGGCCGATTGCCACGTGGATATTCGCTTCGAGGAACGCAGTCAGCCCGGCGTGAACCAGAACTACACCTACCACGTGGATCGCAGCAAGTTTGACCTGATGCTTCTACAGCACGCCAACCAGTTCGGGGCAAAAGTGTATGAAGGCATCGGCGTCAATCGGGTTGATTTCAGCGATCCGAATTGCGCTGCCGTCAAATACACCATGGGCAAGAAAGAGATGAGCACGACGTGCCGCATCGTGGTCGACGCCAGCGGGCGCAAGACCCTGGTGGGCAATCAGATGAAGTGGCGCATTCAGGACGACCATTTCGACCAGTACGCCATTCACACCTGGTTCAACGGCTACGACCGCCGCTGCATGGCCTCCAACAAGCAAACCCAGGGGGATTTCATTTTTATCCACTTCCTTCCGATCACCAACACCTGGGTGTGGCAGATTCCGATCACCGAGTCGATCACCAGCATCGGCGTGGTCACGCAGAAAAAGAACTTCGCCAAGAGCAAGGAATCGCGCGAACAATTCTTCTGGGAATGCATCAAGAGCCGTCCTGAGCTGTACGAAGGTCTGAAGGCGCAGGGCTCGGAACAGATGCATGCTTTCAAGGACGAAGGCGACTACAGCTATGCCATGAAGCAACTCGCCGGCGACCGTCTGGTTCTGGTCGGCGACGCGGGACGTTTTGTCGATCCCATCTTCTCCACGGGCGTGAGTATCGCTCTGAACTGTTCGCGGTTTGCGCACAAGGACATTATCGGCGCGCTCGAGACGGGAAACTTCAGCCGCGAGTCGTTCGCGACTTACGAGGCGACGCTCAGACGCGGCACCAAGAATTGGTACAACTTCATCAGCGTGTACTACCGCCTCAACGTGCTGTTTACGGCATTCGTGCAGGATCCGCGCTACCGCCTGGATGTGCTCAAGCTTCTTCAGGGAGACGTCTACGAGGATGCCGAGCCACCCGTTCTGACCCGGATGCGCAACATCGTGCAGCAGGTGGAGAGGGATCCAAATCACGCACTGCACGGTCTCCTCGGGGATCTCACGGCGGATGCGTTTGTGGAAGCCTCGGCCTAAGCAGAAGCAGCAACCGGCGCCTGGTTGACCGCTCGCGGTCGCTGGGCCCGGCAGCATAGCGAAGACATTGGGAGAAAGCAGCGAATATGAATCATTCAGTCCCTGATTTTGAGGTAGGAATTATCGGAGGCGGGCCCGCCGGATCGAGCATGGCGTGCTACCTGGCAAAAGCCGGCGTCAAGTGCGTGGTGTTCGAACGCGAGTTGTTCCCGCGCCCGCACGTGGGCGAGTCTTTGGTTCCGTCTTCCACCCGCGTTTTCAAGGATCTGGATTTCCTCCCGCAAATGGAGGAGGCCAAGTTCCCGCATAAGTTCGGTGCGGTCTGGACCACGGACGATGAGAAGCCCGCCTATGTTCACGACCTTGAGGGCTTGTCGCCGGAGTACAACGTGGATATCCGCTTCGAGGAACGAAAGCAGGAAGGTATGGAAGACCGAAACTATACCTACCACGTCGATCGCGGCAAGTTCGACCTGATGCTGTTGAAGCACGCCCAGAAGCTAGGCGCCACGGTTTATGACGGCGTCAAAGTCGCCCGCGTGGACTTCGGTCCGGAGCATCCCGACGTCTACTTCAACATTGGGCCAAAAGAGATGAGCGTCAGCTGCAAAATGGTGGTGGACTGCAGCGGCCGCCAGACTTTCCTCGGGAACCAGCTCAAGCTGAAAATCAAAGATACGGTGTTTGATCAGTACGCCATCCACTCCTGGTTTGACGGCTACGATCGCAAAGTGTTCGCGAAGCGGGACACGAACCTGGATTACATCTACATCCACTTCCTGCCGATTTCGAACACTTGGATCTGGCAAATCCCGATCACCGACACGGTTACCAGCCTCGGCGTGGTCACGCAGAAAAAGAATTTCGCCAAGTCGAAAGAAGACCGCGAGAAGTTTTTCTGGGACACGGTCGGCAGCCGGCCGTTGATCGCGGAGACTTTGCGGAAGTCCGATCGCATTCGCCCTTTCAAGGAAGAAGGCGATTACAGCTATGCCATGAAGCAGCTTGCCGGTGACCGGTTCATGCTGGTGGGGGATGCGGGACGCTTCGTCGACCCCATCTTCTCAACGGGCGTGAGTATCGCGCTCAATAGCTCCCGGTTTGCGCACAAAGATATTCTCACGGCACTCGAGAAGAATGATTTCTCGCGCGAGAGTTTCTCTGACTACGAGACCAAGCTGCGCCGCGGCACCAAGAACTGGTACGAGTTCATCTCGGTTTACTACCGGCTGAACGTGCTGTTTACGTACTTCATCAGCGACCATAACTACCGGCTGGACGTCCTGAAACTCCTCCAGGGAGATGTGTACGACGAAGAGACGCCAGAGGTTCTGACCAAGATGAAGCAGATGGTTTCGAAGGTGGAACAGAACGAAAAGCACCCGTGGCATAAGCTGCTGGGGGATTTGACCTCCGACGCATTCCGGCCGCAGGTCTGATCGTTCTTTTTCGCGCTGCGCTACAATCTCGGCGCGAATGGGGTTAACGGTTCGGTTTCAGGAAGGTCAGGGAAGTCCGATTGAAGATCGGACTTCCGTGTTTTTCCGTGCGGAATTCTGGGTTGCCGCGGAACCCAGGTCCGAAAGTGAAGAGGGCCCGATGTCGCACAAGAGCCGCAATTTCGTAGTGGCGTACGTTCTTCTCGTCGGGTTGCCTTTGCTCGGGCTGGCGGGAGTCCTCAGGAGTGGCCGCAACCTAACCGCGCCAATTGCGGTGGACGGCGTTTGGAAAATTGAAGCTGACGCCAGCCGCCTCGCCGCTCAGCCCTGCGCCAAGATAGTATCGGCTCTTTCCAACACTTCCGTAGTGATCTCACAATCCGGCAAGAACCTGGTGCTCACCTTCAACAATCCTTCGAAAACCGCTGCCTCAGGTACCCTCGAAGGGAAGACCCTTAAGGCAACGGTTGTTCCGGTGCGCGACTCTTCCAGCAAGGCCGTCTGCGGGGACGATCAACCTTGGACGTTAACCGCCACGGTCGATCCCAAGACAGAGCCGAGATCGTTGACTGGGGTACTGTCGGTGAACAGTTGTCCGTCATGTGTGCCGGTGGAGTTTCACGCGCTCCGGCAGCCACGCGCCGCGGGCGGAGGGGCGCACTGATGCCAAACCTCTTTACTCTCATCCTGCAGATTGCGGTCGTTCTCGCGGTGTGCCGTCTGGTCGGAGAACTGTTCCGAAAAATACACCAGCCGCGAGTGGTGGGTGAGATGTTTGCCGGCATAATGCTGGGCCCATCGTTACTGGGCTGGGTAGCCCCTCATTTCTCTGCGTACCTGTTTCCCGCGTCCAGCCTCGGGTTTCTGAACGCGTTGAGCCAGGTCGGCGTGATTGTATTTATGTTCCTGGTGGGGCTGGGAATCAATCCCAGGGAACTGAAAAAACAAGGTCATGCCGCGGTGCTGACCAGTCACGTTAGCATCACGGCTCCGTTTGTTCTTGCCGCGTTCCTTTCCCTTTATCTGTATCCGCGGCTGTCCGACGATAGTGTCGCCTTCACCAGTTTTGCGTTGTTCATGGGAGCCGCCATGAGCATCACCGCCTTCCCGGTGCTGGCACGAATCCTCGCGGAGCGAAACATGCTGGGCAGCCGTTTGGGCACGGTCGCGATTGCGTGTGCTGCTGTGGATGACGTTACGGGCTGGTGCATCCTTGCCTACATTGTGGTGCTGATCCGCTCGGCACACTCCGCCACCTCCATTTGGGTGACCATCGGTGGAATCCTGGCGTTTGGTCTGATCATGATTTACGGCGTCAGGCGGCTGTTGCGCGGCTACGAACGGGTTTATAAATCACAGGGCGCGCTGAGCGAGAACCTGATGGCGTTAATGCTGTTGCTCGTCCTGGTTTCGGCTCTGTGCACAGAGTTCCTCGGCATCCATCTGTTGTTTGGAGCATTCCTGATGGGCGCCATTATGCCGAAACAGCGTCATTTTGTGAGGTATGTCCTCGACCGTTTCGAGACCATCACGGTCACTCTGTTGTTGCCCTTGTTCTTCGCGTTTACCGGATTGCGCACCAACATCGCGTTGGTGAAGGGGCCTGAGATGTGGATGTACTGTGGCCTCATTATTCTGGTCGCAACGGTCGGCAAACTGGGCGGTTCGACGTTGGCGACCTGGTTAACCGGCATCCCTCTGCGAGAAGCTGCCGGTCTTGGGACGCTGATGAATACGCGCGGCCTGATGGAGTTAGTGATTCTCAATATCGGACTTGATATCGGAGTCATTTCGCCCGCCCTGTTTTCGATGATGGTGATCATGGCGCTGGTGACGACTTTCATGACGACTCCGGTTCTGGCCTTGATTTGTCCGAAGGAGTTTCTGGAGAGCGCGCCTGAAAAAGTGGTGGCGCGACCTTCTACCCCGCCAATCAGCCTGCACGACGGCGAAAGCCAAGTCGCCTAAACAAGCCGGGGATTCGGATCCGACCCCGAAACCCATTCGTGCGCGAAACGAATCGACTCCAAGGGGTGTGCAAGAACTTTCATTCTTGACACTCGGGAGGGGTCAGCGAAGAATGCCACAATGGTCTTCTCTCCTTTACGGGGAGGGCGGATCCCCAGGTTGGGTGTTTCCCCCGATGGTGTTCACTCTCCGGACTCCTCGAGTCATGGGAGTTCGCCACCCAAATTGCACGAATTCAAGCCGCAACTGTCCGTTGCCCGTTTCATCTGCGCGGAGCCGTTGACTTGCCCGCGCCCGAGAATGTGGATTGTTGTTTCTGACCCGCGTGAGGCCGAACCATCGGAGAATAGAACGATGCCTGCTGCAGTGCGCCGAATCCGTTTCTGTGTTGCCAACTGCTTCCTGGTAAGCGGGCTTCTGCTGGTTGCCGCCTCCGCCCAGATCACCTCGTCCCCTGGTTCCTTGGCATTTGCGAATACGTACCTCGGCCTGGTTTCCCCTTCGAAGACAATTACGATTACCAATACCGGCACGGCGAGCACGACGATTACCGCCATTACATCCTCGTGTCTGGAGTTCCAGTTGGCATCGGGTCAAACTCCGGCAACCCTGGCGGCCGGGAAGACAACGAACTTCTCCATGGTATTTGTCCCGGATTCGGCGAAGACGTTCAATTGCACGTACACGCTGACCCAGCAGGTTGGCAGTCCCCTTGCGGTTCCTTTGACAGGAACCGGCCTGGCGTCCGAAGCGGTGGTCAGCGTGAGTCCAACATCCTTGAGCTTCCCCAACCAGCCTGAGGGTACTGCGAGCACAACGCAGCTAGTCACCATTTCCAACACGGGCTCGGCTGCCGTCAAGCTGCTGGGAATCGCGATCACGCCACCAACGTTCTCGGTAAGCGGCGTAAAGCTGCCCGTTACCATTAATGCCAACGCCAGTACGACGGTCAGCGTGAGCTATAGTCCCGCGCTGGTGACTTCGGAGACAGGTGTCCTGGGCCTGACGTTCAATCAGGTTCCGACCAAGGTGGTGGATCTGAGCGGCAACGGCTCGGTTGCCAGTTCTTTAGCGCTCCTCAATCTTCCCACCCTGCCGACGGGAACCCAGGGCGCGGCTTATCAGGCCCAGCTATCCGCGGCATCTGGAACCCCGCCTTATACGTTCAGCTTGAAGCCGGGTTCAACGTTGCCCACGGGCCTCACGATTTCCAGCGCGGGCTTGATCAGTGGAACCATTGCCTCGACTGTGACTGCCGGCAACTACACGTTTACCGCCGGGGTGAAGGACAACAGTAAGACCAACGTGACCAAGCTGTTCACTTTGACGGTGGCCAAGGCAACCGGCTCCGCCTGTAACAACATCTCGTACAACGTTCCAAACACTTCGACCCCGATCGTTCCCATCACGGACTTGGCTACCGGTAGCTACCAGGGAGAAGAGGGAGGCCTGTATCCGAATGGCAGCAATGTGCGTCCACCCTCTCATGATTCCGATGGCGTCGCCTTCGCCAAAGCCGTCGTGCCGCTCGATTCGAACGGCAACTACAGTCCGACAGGGAAGTACGTCATGCTGGCGCTGGGAGAGTCCACGGCGCTGGATGAATTTGGCGAGTTCCTGACTCTGGCGAATCCCGATCCGGCAAAGAATTCCGCCCTGGTGTTTGTGGACGGAGCCCAAGGCGCAGCCACACCCCACCTATTGGCGTCAAACACTTCACCGTACTGGAACACGATTCTGAACAACTACTTGCCCGACCAGGGAGTCACCGCCAAGCAGGTCGTGGCCGTCTGGATGGAAGACAGCAACGGCATTGCCAAGGGAACCTTCCCCGGAGATATGACCAGCCTGCAAGCGGATTACGAAGCGGTGATGAACAACGTCCACACGTTCTTCCCGAATGCGACCTTAGCCTATTTCTCCAGTCGTATCTACGCTGGGTACTCGAATGGCATAAAGACAATCAACCCCGAACCCTATGCCTACGAAGCCGGCTTTGCTGAGAAGAATGCCATTGCGGACCAACTGAACGGCAATGCGAACCTGAACTACAATTCAGCCCTTGGAACGGTCATGGCGCCGTGGATGTCCTGGGGGCCGTATTACTGGGCGAATGGAATGCTGGGTCGCAGTGACGGATTCGTATGGACGTGCCAGGACCTCCAATCGGACGGCACGCATCCTTCGTTTCCCGCAGGAGATTTGAAGGTGGCAGGGCAGGTCCTGAACTTCTTTAAGACTGACGACACGACCACGCCCTGGTTCCTGCATCCGTAGGGTGTTTGACAATGTCGGCTCACGCCGGCAGTTCGTCGATCCCATTGCGACCAGACTCCAAAACAGGATCTGAAGGTGATGGGATTGTTTCTTCCAGGGGAGCCCATCTATGCACTGCTGTTGCCGCGCGAGCACGACCGAGCTTGCACCCGTCGTGGTACACTCGTTCCACTAAAACTGGACTGCCAGCCGGGTTTTGAGGCTGCTCCAGAATTCCTGCTCTCGAGGAAGTCATGAAACCAGCCATCGAGACCCCGAGTGGTGTCTCGCCCGACCCCTATCACAAGACGGTTTGCTGCCTGCGCTGTGAACAGAAACTGCAACGATATCAACTGATGCGGGCCAGCCTGGCTCCGGGCAATTCCGGCCACGCCATTCTGTCCTGCCCGCGCTGCGGTCACGTGGAGTTCGTTGCGGATTCGAGCCCGCTGCTGCAGAGCCTGGAATTAGTCTCGGTCGACACCGGAGACGGCGACTAGTTGGACCGCGAATACGCCTAGCAGGGATGCAGCCTGCTTCCCGTTGTTCCCCTGTGTCGCTCTCTCTTCCTCCAGCCGAACACCTGGCACAGGACGCGTTCCCTTGTGAGGACTTGACTGTCCTATGCGTATCCTTCTAATTGGCGGGAATGGCTTCATTGGGCGGTTCGTCATGGCTGCCCTAAAGCAGCAAGGGCACGCCCTGGCGGTGTTTCATCACGGCACGATGGCCGCGCCCGCCGGCGTGGACGAGATTCGGGGTGACCGGAACCAACTCAACGCCAGCGCTCAGGAACTGAAGCGCTTTGCTCCCGACGTAGTGATTGACCTGGTCATCAGTTCGGGTCCGCAGGCGGAAGAGCTGATGAACCTCTTCCGTGGCGCGACGCGTCGCGTGGTCATGCTGAGCAGCATCGACGTGTACCGCGCGGTGGGCATTTCGCAAGGCACGGAAAGTGGTCCACTACAGGAGGTGCCGCTTACGGAAGAGTCGGAGTTGCGGCGCAGTCTGCATCCCTACCCGCCAGAGAGCATGCAGCTCATGCGCAAGATTTTCCCTTGGGCGACCGACGATTACGACAAGATCCCGGCGGAGCGCGTCGTGATGAACGACCGCGAACTTCCCGGCACGGTTCTCCGGCTGCCCATGGTGTATGGACCGGGCGATCGGCTGCATCGTTTTTATCCCGTGGTGAAGCGCGTCGCCGACCGACGTCGCCATATCATCTTTCCCGAGACGCTGGCCGCTTGGCGCTCGCCGCGGGGCTACGTCGAGAACGTGGCCGCGGCCATTGCGCTGGCTGCCACAGATGATCGCGCAGCGCGACGTATCTATAACGTGTGCGAGGAACCATCATTCAGCGAACTGGAATGGACGCGAAAAATCGCCGGCGAGATGCGGTGGGAAGGGGAGTTCGTTGTCCTGCCGGTGGAGCGCACGCCGCGCCACCTGCTAAAGCCCGGCAACGCGGCGCAGCATTGGACGGCGAGCTCGGCGCGTATCCGCCACGAGCTGGCGTACAAGGAACCGATAGCAATGGAGGAGGCGATCCGGCAGACGATACGCTGGGAGCAGGAGAATCCGCCAGCCATCGAGTTCCTGGCGCAGTTCGATTATGCGGCCGAGGATGCGGCGGTAGCGGGCCCCACCTCAGGGGCTGAAGCGACTGCGTGAGAACTGAATTCAGGGCAACGAGGTGGAATAAAGCTACCGAGACTGCAGCCCCGAAGGGGTGGCATTCATTAGCCCCGGACGTAAGTCCGGGGTGCCAGTGGGAAGGTCGAACGAGTCCCGCAGGGACGGCACTGGTTCTCACGCACACTCTGAAGCCCACATTCTTAGTGGGCCTGAGCGGCACGGCTGAAGCCGTGCCCTTCCCAGAACCTAATTATGAAACCTGCTAACCCGCTCGATATAGTTGACCGCGCGAATTCATAGGTC
>JADGNP010000047.1 GCA_017883425.1 Candidatus Sulfotelmatobacter sp.
CTGCGCCGGTTACCAAACCCCGAACCGTGGTGCCCAATGTGTTCTCCCCTTACAATTCGCAACGTAAATAGGTTCCAAAGCTATTCTGGACGTGTCTGCGTCCCTCGACCCGCAGGCCGTAGTTCAAAGGTCCCTCCGCTCGACCGCACAAAATTACCACCTACAAGAAGTGTTCCTGCAAATTTCTTGCGCGGTGATGGATATTCTGCGACAGTGCGTTCCCTCCTACGTCTCTACTGCGCTGCAAGAATCGAGTACGTGCCTGCACGTGGCGACACCGCCGAACGAGTCAGATTACACAAGTGCCACTCTGAGAGCAATGATGGCTACGTTTCGGCTCATGATACACGGTTGGAGCGGGCTCTACGATAAACTCGGACGGATAACCTCACCCTCCTCAGTCCGCGGCAGCGGACGCCGCGACAAACACAGGAGGCTTGGAGAGCACCTGAGCTGCGATCCACTCAAAGGTTACGGTCAGTCCTTGCTCCAACCGTATGGACGGTTCCCAACCCAGTACTTCACGGAGACGAGTATTGTCGCTGTTCCGACCACGCACGCCCTGAGGTCCCCTAAGGTTGTGTCGCTTCGTGATCTGTTTGCCAGCGATCCTCGCCACCATGTCGACCAGCCCGTTGATCGTTACGAGTTCATCCGTTCCCAAATTTAGAGGGTCGCGGTGGTCAGAAGCCATGATTCGCACAAGTCCTTCCACACAATCATCCACATACATAAAGGAGCGTGTCTGCTCGCCATCCCCCCACACTTCGATCTCGCCGTTATCTTCGGTGAGAGCCAGCTTGCGACAGATGGCGGCTGGCACCTTTTCCTTGCCGCCTTCGTACGTGCCCAGCGGCCCGTAGACGTTGTGAAAGCGGACAACTCGCGTCTCAAAGCTGTAGTCTTTGTAGTAGTAACGGCAGAGTTCCTCGGCAAAGAGTTTCTCCCAGCCATAGCCCGGCTCGGGATCGGCGGGATGGGCATCTTCCTCACGCAGAGGAGTGACGGCAGCGTCTTGCTGCTTGCTCTGGTTGTAGACACACGCGGAAGAAGAGAACAAGAAACGCTGGACCCCGTTTTGACGGCTGGCTTCGAGCATATGGGCATTGATCAGGATGTTATTGCGGCTGATGTCGGCAAGGTAAGCTGTGATATACCCAATCCCGCCCATGTCGGCAGCGAGATTGTAGACCTCATCGATCCCGCCGCGCGTGGCCAGGAGGCAGTTCTCTGCTTTGCGCAGATCAAGGATTTCAAACGCATCGCTTGCCGAAGCTTCGTATTCTGGATACTTGATGTCAACACCGCGGACCCAATGCCCGTCCGATTTGAGTCTCTTCACCAAATGGTGCCCAATAAAGCCACCGGCGCCCGTTACCAATACTCGCTTTTGCTTCCCCATACCCGCAGTCTCCTGAGATTTCAAAATCTGCGCCTCGAACTCCAAGCGGACGCCACTTGTACTTGCTGAGCTTCCTCGCGCCGTATCGTGCTGTCAGTGTTCAGCATACAAAAACGGAGCCGGCCCCAACATTGTGGTTTCTCGGCGGGGCGACCGACGAAGCGTAACGTCGAAAAACGCAGCACAAAGGAAGCCCCTGACAGACCTGCAAATGGTCGATGCGTTCCTTCCAAACCGCGGAACTCAACAACGGTCTAGAGCTGCTAGGAACAAAGCTAATAGACGAGCTTGCGCTTTGCAATACCAGCCTTCGTTCCCCGCAGAATCACTGGAACTCGGGTTGTGCGTCCGCACCGTGCGGCATTAGAATCGGTTATACCTATGCAGCGTGTCCCGAATCTCCTCTTTCGACTTTTGACTTTGGCGGTCGTACCAGCCGTCTTTGGTTTTCCCCAGGTGACCGTTGCACAAAACAGCAACCCTTCGCAGGACCTTGGCTATCAGGGAGACCCTGCGCACCAGCAAGACACTTCAAAAGAGCCGCTGGCACCGCCGGTTCAGCCTCTAGACGCTGGGGAAAAAGCAAGTCGGATTGAAACGAATTCCTCGGCACTCGTCCTCGGTCCTGGGGATGAAGTGGAGATCACAGTGTATGGGGCGACTGATCTTTCCGGACACACCCGGGTAAGCGCCGATGGAAATATCTCGATGCCGTTGATCGGTTATGTTCGAGTGGCTGGCCTCAGTAGCAGTGAAGCGGAAGCGGCCATCGAGGCTCAGTTGCGCCAGAATAACATTGTGAACGACCCGCAGGTCTCGGTGTACGCTAAGGAATACACCAGCAGCGGAATTTCGGTGGCCGGCGAGGTCGCCAAGCCCGGCTTCTATTCCGCTCTTGGCCCGCACCGGTTGTTTGATGTGTTGCAGGCCGCCGGGGGCCCCACCGATAAAGCTGCCAATAAAGTCATGATCAGCCACCGCGACCAAAAAGAAGTAACGACTGTTTCCATCTCGAAAGATCCAGCTGAAATGACCGTCAGCAATATCGAACTACAGCCGGGAGACACGATTGTAGTTCCGAAAGCGGGTATCGTCTACGTGCTCGGAGAGGTAACTCGGCCGGGTGGGTATGTACTAAATTCCACGGGAGGAATCACGGTCTTGCAGATCGTAGCAGTCGCCGGGGGGCCGACTCACGTCGCCTCTGCTGGAAAAACGAGACTGCTTCGTCGTACTGAGAATGGGTTCCAAGAGCAGCGGATAGACGTGAAGAAACTGCTACGTGGCAAAGCTCACGATGTTGCCGTCCGGGACGGGGACATACTCTTCATTCCCAGTAGTGCGATCAAGACCGCGATGAATGCTGGTGCGCTGCTTGGCACTGCTGCAACTGCCGCGATATACCATGTTCCCTTCTAGTCGTCGACGGCGGCTGCTGTACGAACAGTCCGCGGTGCCCTCACCCTGATCCGCCGCCTCTCCCGACTAGTCCGCTTCGACTTCGCCCGTGAGAGTCGAGCCCTCGCCGCTCGCGGCGCGATCCATGCTTGAACGGACAAATCCGCTAGTCTTGGATCACTGGGCGGAAATGATCGACCGCATCCACTCTTGCGCCGTGATGAACGCTGCGTCGCGAATCGGTGCAAAGCTGGCTAGCGCTTTGTCACCTTTGATCGCGTCTGATCCAGCATCACTTCTGTAACTTCTTGCGCCTGCCGTGGCCACTTTGCTTCGCAAACATGCGCGGATCGTAGCTCAGCGGCTCCACGTCGTGTATCTCAATCCTTTTGTAGTCGGGATGCTCGGGGTTGATCAGGCAGTTATTTTCGTCGGGAGCGAGAACAGAAGGCACTATTAGCAAACAGCTCTCTCCTCGTTGCGCAAATTTATCTCCCAGCCGAGCGAGCTCAGGAGGCGCTTCGGATTCTCGCCAGTTTGCAGGCATATCGCCGACCGCAACTTGCTCTCGGGCCAGATCATCAGGGACTTCCGCGACGGCTAAAACAAGATCGCCGGGGGGATCGTCCTTGTCAAGATGTACGAAATATTCCAACATGGCGAGGGATTGGTGTTCAGAAGTATAACTAAGCCGCGTTCCCGGGCTCGACCAACGCCCGCCGTAGCGGTATGCACCTTCACCATCAAACGGAGTGCGAGCATACGCTCGACGCAAAATCCGATAGATGCGGCTCAACTAATTCCGCCGTAGGCGATGCGGCCCAAGATGTTCTCCACCTGGCGCGCTCCCAACTCAGTATCGATCGCCGCGACAGGAGCGAGGCCGCCTAGGGTACGATTAGGACGATTGAGCCAGCGTATCGCGCGCTCGTGGTCGCCGAGGTATTCATCAGCGATAGCGACAATGCGAGCCAAGCGGTAAAGCCGGTCGGATTCGTAAGACGCAAGCCTTCCACTGCGCCGCCGCCGCTGCAAGCTGCGAGGCGAAAGATCGAGCGCGCGAGCGAGTTCTTTCAGGGTCAAACCGGAAGCCCGCATCAATCCTTCCACCACGGCTGGAGCAAATCCTTCCCGGATCGCCTCGCGCATATCGTGGTCACTAGAGAGAGCGCGTCCCAACGCGTGCTCTCCGCCTAATTCTCGAACTACAGCCCTGAGTTCGTTTACCATTATGTCGCCTATGATAACGCCAAGTGTCGTCAATCGTCAAAAGACCCAGGGCGGTTCACCGGACGAATCACAGCATTTCTTGGACGCGTAAGCGAGACAGCATGAGGATGCCTACTGCGACCAGATCCTGGTCGCTTGCGCTTGGATCCGGTGTCCTACGAGACTCGACGCAGCAGGTCGTGCGTCGCTATGGCTGGCGGTGTCGGAGGTCGAACTTAGAAACTCCACCACAAAAAATTTCGCAGTCAATCCCGGGATGATCCCGAACAGAACCTCACTACGCTGCGCAGCGACTGCCAGTTGACCTTGCATGCCAGCCACCCTGTTCAATGGCGCTGATCATTTGCGGAACAAGCCGATCTCTCGAAAACAATCCCTCCACTTCAACCCCGCGCGGCAAATGAAGTGCGGTGTTCTTCATCGCGCGTAGGATATTTGCTACGACGCCTTCGACATCACCGTGGGATGAAGTATAGGCGTCGGATTGTCCAATGATGTCTGTCACGTGACTCTCATTGGGCCCGATGTAGAGGAATGGTTTTTTCACGGCGAGCACGTTGTAGATTTTGCATGGGTGGACAATGCCTACATACGGCTCCCCCATCACGACCACGTGGAGGTCGGCTGCCGACAAGGATCCCGATAGCTTCTCTATCGGCTGGTAAGGAATGCATAGCACATTGCGCAAACCACGGCTACGGGCCCGCTCCTTCACCTTGGCAAATTCGCTTCCGCCCCCGACAAAACAGAAAGCAACGTCCTCATTCTCAGCCAGCCGCTCAGCCGCTTGGAGGAGGGTCTCTAACGGGTGGCACGGGCTATGGTTCCCCGAATACATAACGACGAATTTACGCGAAAGCTTATAGATGGCACGGAACTCTTCCCTGCCCGCGGGATCGAACGTGACGCGGTCATCGTGTGACCAAGGCGGCACGACCGAAATTTTTTCCGCGGGGATGCCCTTCGCCTGAATGCGGTCTTTCATGAATCGATCGAGCGCTACAACGACAGCAGCCCGTTTCAAGCTGTACAACAACATGCGGGACAATACACGTCCAGCGAGTGATTTTTCCGATAGCCATCCGGCAGCAATAGCCTCATCCGGATTGAGATCCATGGACCAGAACACGAGGCTGCGAGCTCTGGCGGGTACGGCTAAGCTCGCAAGAAAAGAAATCAGAGGCGGCGAGGTCATTGCAATGACAACGTCGAACTGAGGCAATGACCATAGACGAAACGCACAGCTTGCCATGAATGTGCCGAAGTCGGCTGCACGGCGCCATTTCGAGGCTTTGCCGAACCCAGTCGATCGTATGCGGATGATATTGACATCGTTCCAAATTTCCCGCTTGGGAAACCGAATACGCGGATCGTCATAGCCTCGGGAACTACATACGACCGTGACTTTGTGTCCAGCCTGCGCCAAGCCCCTTGCCAAGTCACTCGCGTGCTGAGCGGTCGAGACAACGTCCGGATAGAAGACCTGGTTAAGAAGCAAGATGTTCATTGTTTGTTCGATACTTGGTTGCCAATAGTTGGATCGGGCACCGCAGTGTTCCGCCAGAATAACACTTCCATACGCCAGGTCGATGATACCCGCGCGCCCATGGAGACTCTGCTCAAGAGGCAGACTCAGCCTCTCTGTAACTCCGCAAATGCTGCCCGATTCTCGCTCAGATGCATGTTTTCTTCTTTGTCCAATATGAACCCACCGATGGACAGCACGTCCATCCGCGTTCGCAGAAAGCAGTCGATCGCTTGGGCCGGTGTTTGGACAATGGGCTCATTCTCATTGAAGGACGTGTTCAGCAGCACCGGCACGCCTGTCACTTCCTCGAACTTGTGAATCAGCTTCCAATACCGCGGATTCACTTCGCGTTCCACCGTCTGGAGCCTCCCGGTTCCGTCCCCGTGCGTCACCGCTGGAATCTTCTCGCGTTGCTTTGGCTTGATCTTGTATGCCACCACCATGAATGGCGATGGGTAGTCCGTCTCGAAATACTCGCCTACCCTTTCCGCCAAAATCGACGGGCAGAACGGCCGGAATGGCTCCCGGTATTTGATGCGGCTGTTGAGAATCTCTTTCATATCCTTGCGGCGCGGGTCCGCAAGAATGCTTCTGTTCCCTAACGCGCGCGGCCCAAACTCCATGCGGCCTTGGAACCACCCCACAATCTTCCCCTGGGCAATCGCCTCCACCGTACTGCCAATCAGATCCTCCTCCGCGAGCTTGTGGTACTTACATCCGGCGGCCTCCAGATCGCGGCTGATTTCACTGTCCGAATACTCGGGACCATAGTACACGTGGCGCATCTGAAAGCACCGCGGTACCTTCAGCTCTTGATGCTGCACATACAGGGCCGCGCCAATCGAGGTCCCGGCGTCGTGCGCCGCCGGCTGCACGTACACGTCCCGGAAGTTCGTGCGCTCGAAGATCATGCCATTGGCCACGCAATTCAACGCCACGCCGCCTGCCAGGCAAACCGCAGCCTCGCCGGTCTGCTTCTGGACAAAATTCAAAAGAGCGAAATAATTCTCCTCCAGCACCAGTTGCACGGAAGCCGCAAGGTCCATGTCCTGCTGCCGGATCTCGGACCGCGGGGTGCGTGGATCCCCGAACTCCTCCGCCATCCTGTGCGAAAACACCGCACCCAAAACCGGTGCCCCGCCGTACCAAGTCATCTCCACGCCTTTGCTATGGTGGGTGAAGTAATCCAGATTCAACCGGCACTGATCTCCCTCTGTGCGGACCACGCGCCGCACCTGCTCGGCAAACCGAGGCTCCCCATAGGCGGAGAGGCCCATCATCTTGTACTCGTCGCCGTACTTAGGGAAGCCGAGGAATTGGGTAAACGCGGTATAAAAAATGCCCAGCGAATGGGGGAAGGAGACGGAGCCTCGTACCTCGATCTGATTCGCCTTCCCCACGCCCCACATCACGCTGCTGAAATCGCCGAAGCCGTCAATGGAGATGACGGCAGCCTCTTCAAAAGGCGACGCGAAAAATGCACTGGCCAAGTGCGCCCGGTGATGCTCGACGAAGTGTACCGGTCGCGTCTGCTGGGACACAATCCCTTCTGCCGCGAGCAACTCGCCCACCTGCGCGATGCGCACGCTGTTTACGGCACGGGAACTGAGGTTCAACCAGCGATGTGGCCGCAACGCCGCCCGCACCAGTTTGTCCTTCAGGTGAGCTTTGGGATTGCGCGAAATCGCGATATAGTCTGGTTGTGCGCCTTCGAGACATGCTTTCGCCGCACCAACGGGCAGTCCCGCCCAGTGCTTGATGCGATTCAGCCTCTCCTCCTCCAAGGCGACCACAAGCTGTCCGTCACGCAGCAACGCCGCTGAAGAATCGCCGTGGAACGCGTTAAGTCCGAGAATTTTCATTCTGTTTCAGTCGGTCCTCTGGTTTCCGTGCAATCAAGATCATACTCTTCCAGGTGGTGTCTAAAGCAGACACTACCCTCTTCCAACCCTACGGCACACGTCCCGTACCCACGAATCGTAGACCTGTAAACGCTCTTTCCATGAGCCACTCTGACAACGTCTCACGCGACCAGAACTTGATATGGCCGCCATCCCAAAGCCGAGCAACAGTGACACCCTGTCGATCGAGACGCCCGGTTGTCAGTGACCGTTCAGGAGTTCGGACAGGTGTAATATCGCGTTTTGCGTTCATTGAACGGGTCGTGATCAAAGGGTTGATTGGCGCGAGGCAACCTCGGATCCCCCGGCTTGGTTCCGCTCTAATATTCCCGGACAATTGGATAGTTGATACAGAAAGCCGGGGCTTGCCTCGGCTACACGCACGCCATCCGGGGAATGGTCGCGATTGGTCTTATCCGTGCGTATCTGGTGGTTGCTCCGCCAAAATCTCTTGCGTCCAGCGATGTTTGTGTGCTCTCACCTGCGGAGTAATTTCGTTATTTTGCTCCTCCCTCAGCCACTCGCCGCTGACATGGGACAAAGTACACTGGGGGGTAAACTCGCAAACCAACTATCTCGGTCAGCAATCGCTGTCCGTAGTTGACGTGGTCACCATTCGACGACGAGGGTTTCCAGCAGCAGCTCGGTACCCACATCGTCCGAGCTATACTTTGCCTGCAGGCTATCCCATAGGTCATGGAGTTCTGCGTTGATCGGCGTACCGTCCGACGAAAATAGGACGCCGTTGATTAGGAGGCCATGCTTGAAAGCATTGCGGCGGCTGTAGGCCTTCCCGCGCATGACTTCTCGGCCCTCCCAAACGATGAGCGGCAGAACGGCTAGAGCTGCAATCGGGTCTGCCACGCGGCTATCCTTGCGGAGGCTGGGGGGTGCCCACAACCTTCCGTCGCTTCGTGGTCTTTCTTGTCGGCGCGGCAATATTCCTTGCCCCAGTAGTCTTCGAGACTGCCTCTACCCGGTTCCTGCCCTTCGCTTTCGCCTCGTAGAGAGCCCCATCCGCCCTTTGCAGGGTTTCGTCAAGCGTTAACTCCGAGCTAGCCGCAACCGTCACCCCCAAGCTTATAGTGACCTTCACTTCCTTTGACGCTGCAGCTATTGGACTGCCTGAGACGAGAGATCGCAGGCTATCGGCGCGGTGGACAGTGGCCTTCAAATCGCATCCCGGCAGCACGAGCAAGAACTCCTCTCCTCCATAGCGCCCGACGCCGTCGTATACCCGCACACCCGACTGCAACCGCTTCCCAATCTCCTTAAGAACAGCGTCACCAGCGATATGTCCGAAGCTGTCGTTCACCTTCTTGAAGTGGTCAGCGTCGACGAGGACGATACCAAGCGGTCTTTGCTCCCGATCCGCACGCACCAGTTCTCTCCGCAAGAAGCTAACGATTTCTCCTCGATTCCACAGTCCGGTCAATGGGTCATGGGTGGCGGCAAACCGCAGAAACTCGCCCGCCAGCAGTAGTTGCTCGTGCAGGTCTACTATGCGCCGACCTGCCAACAGGCGAGCTTTTAGCTCCACACTGTTCAAGGGTTTTACTAAGTAATCATCCGCGCCCGCCTCCATTGCCTTCAGTAGGTCTGCCTTCTTTTCTTTAGCCGTCACCATCACGATGTAGACATAAGGCTCATTTGCGCCACGGTTGCGCAGCTCTCGGCACAGTTGGGTGCCGTCCATATCCGGTAGCATCCAGTCGAGGAGAACCAGTCGAGGAGCGTCACGCCGTTGCAGTATTTTTCGTGCCCGAGCACCTGTTGTTGCCACCGAAAGTTTAAATCCCCAAGCTTTCAGGCTTTTCGTAATGATGTGGCGATCAATCGCTGAGTCCTCAACCAGCAAGATTTTCAAGCAATACCTCACGTCTGGGCTTCCGTCTCTGCCACGGCATCAATTGGGTCGAGAAGCACACAAGGTTGCGCACCCTCTGGCGAATCGGACTCCGGGGCAATGGTACGGCCCGTGAATCGCTTACATCCCGAAGGCCGCGCTATTGTCGGTCTGAGAGGCAGCGGTGTCAAGTCCGCAACCCTATGGTGCGCAACCCTATGGCAATCGTCAACCGCTCGAAGGGGCTGCGCAAAGCAATGGCCAAGCAGGGCAAACTGCTGGCCGAACTCGGTGGCAGTATCACTGTCCAGCAGCAGGAGAGGCTAGTTAGACAGACGCCGCCTTCCTTCCGTCCAACAGCACCCCCACAACCAGGTGCGGCGCCAGTCATTGACAGCTCAGTACCGCGCGCGTAGTGTCGATTTGCACTGCCGCAGCGCGGACCAATGAGGGGGAATCTGGTGCCAGCGTGGAAGGTAGTATGCAGTTGTTGTTATCTCCGTCTCAGGATGGCGTAGCGCGTCCAGGCGAGTCGTGTGAATCGTGCTCTTGCGATTGGCTTGAGCCGTCGTGGGTGGAGGCATGAGCTTCCTCTCATGGTTCCGCTTCTCGCTGAGCGGCACATTGCGCCGGAAACAACACCCTACATTTTCCCGGTATGGCGTTGCGGTTCTGTCGGTCGGCCTGTTTTTTTTGGCGAGCCTGTGGTTCCGTCCATTTACCTACGAGTCGCCGTACCTATTCTTCTATGCTGCCATCCTGATTTCGCTGTTATACGGTGGCTTTGGACCTGGGATCGTATCCACGGTCCTTTCAGCGCTTCTGGTCAATCACTTCTTTCAGCCTCCCTACGGGCAGTTTTCCTTTGATTTTCCCAGTCTGCTTCGTGGCACCTACTTCTGTCTTTCGTTTGGATTTATCTGTTGGCTTATCGATACGAGATGGGAACGTGCCGAAGGACAGATAGAAACGCAGCTTCAACTGCTCGACATGGCCGCCGACCCAATTATCGTGAGCGACCAAGAGGATCAAATTACTTATTGGAACGCAGGAGCGGAGAGGGTTTACGGCTGGACCAGGAATGAAGCGATGGGGAAGCGCAGTCATGAGCTTTTGCGTGCCGTACATCCGATACCGTTGCAGGAGATCAAGAGCCGCCTGGTGAGTGTTGGACGTTGGAGTGGAGAGCTACGGTGCAGCAGGAGAGACGGTTCCCTGGTTGTGGTTGCGAGTTCGTGGACGTTGCAGCGGACCCGGCGCAGCCGCTTCGCGATCCTTGAGTCTGATCAAGACGTCACTGAACAAAGAGAGTCCGAAGAGCGATTGCGCGCCAGTGAAGAACGACTGCGCGCCAGCGAAGAACAATTCCGGACTCTGGCCAACGCAATCCCACAGCTGGCGTGGATGGCGAATCCGGACGGCTGGATCTTCTGGTACAACCAGGGCTGGTACGACTACACGGGCACGACACCGCAGCAGATGGAAGGCTGGGGTTGGCAGTTGGTGCAGGAACCAACCCAGTTGTCCAAGGTGATGGAGCGCTGGCAGGCTTCGATTGCTACCGGTGAACCGTTCGAGATGATCTTCCCACTGCGAAGCGCGCAGGGAAAGTTTCGAGCTTTTCTGACTCGCGTCTCTCCGCTCAAAGACGCATCCGGGAAGGTGGTTCGCTGGTTCGGAACCAATACGGACGTGGAGGAGCAGAAGCGAACCGAAGAAGCTTTGTTTGAGAGTCAACAGCGGCTGGCTGGCATCATCGCCTCGGCGATGGACTCGATCATTACTGTGGACGGGCAGCGCATCGTGCTGTTCAATGCAGCCGCCGAGAAGATGTTCCGTTGCCCGGAGGCGGAAGCGCTTGGGCAGCCGATCGAACGCTTTATTCCACAGCGATTCCATGCCGCGCACTCCGGCCACGTCCGGAAATTCGGAGAAACCGGTTTCACTAATCGCGTCATGGGAACTCTGGATTCGCTCTTGGCCTTGCGCGCCGACGGCGAGGAATTTCCGATCGAGGCCTCGATCTCCCAAGTCGAACGCGGGGGCAAAAAGCTATTCACGGTGATTCTCCGGGATATCACCGAGCGCAAGCAGGCGGAAGACGATCTGCGCGCAAATGAGGGACGGTTCCGCCTTTTCGTGGAGCATGCACCAGCGGCGTTGGCCATGTTTGACCGCGAGATGCGCTACCTTCACGTGAGCCGCCGCTGGCGGGCTGACTATGGCCTGGGCGACCGCGATCTGCGTGGCGTGTCGCACTACGAGGTCTTCCCGGATGTTCCCGAGCGATGGAAGGAAGCCCATCGTCGCGGACTGGCGGGCGAGGTACTGCGGGAAGAAAATGACCGCTTCGACCGGGCCGACGGTTCCGTGCGGTGGATACGGTGGGAAATACGGCCGTGGCATGACAGGACGGCCGGGATCGGCGGCATCGTAATCTTCACTGAAGACATCACCGAGCGCAAGCAGGCGGAACAGCGTTTACGCGAGTCGGAAGAAAATTACCGAACGCTGTTCGATTCCATGGACGAAGGCTTCTGCACAATCGAAGTGCTATTCAACGAAAACAATGAACCCGTCGATTACCGCTTTCTGGAAGTCAATCCGGCGTTTGCAAAGCAGACGGGGATCCCGGATGCGCGGGGAAGGAGAATGCGCGAGATCGCCCCGCAACACGAAGAGTACTGGTTTGCGACATACGGCAAGATAGCCTTGACCGGCGAGCCAGCCCGCTTTGAAAACGTGGCAGCACAGTTGCACCGTTGTTATGACGTGCATGCGTTCCGCGTCGGAGAACCGCAAGAGAGGAAAGTGGCTATCTTTTTCGACGACATCACCGAGCGCAAGTTAGCGGCGGAGGCGTTGCACAAATCGGAAGAGAGGTTCAGCAAGGCGTTTCGCAACAGCCCTCTGGCCATCACGATCTCGACGAAAGCGGAGGGGAGATATCTGGACGTAAATGACGCTTTCCTCAATCTGCTCGGATACAAGCGCCAGAATGTAATTGGTCGCACTGCCGCAGAACTGCGCTTCTGGAGCGAACCTTTGGATCGCATGGAGATGCTGCGGCAACTGAAGGAAGACAAACAGGTGGCAAAACACCATACGCGATACAGGACCGCGAAGGGAGAAATTCGGGAAGCAGAAGTGTGGGCGGAGTTGATCGAACTGGACGGGCAACCCTGCGTGCTTGGGATCACTCGCGACATCACAGAGATCCAGCAACTGGAGGCCCAGTTCCGCCAGGCCCAGAAGATGGAAGCCATAGGGCGTTTGGCTGGGGGCGTTGCGCATGATTTGAACAACCTACTGGGCATTATTGTGGGCTACAGCGACATCTCGCTAGGTCTGATTGCACCGGAGAATCCAGTGAACCGGTACGTGTCGGAAACCAAGAAAGCGGCGCAACGGGCTGCATTGCTCACGCAGCAGCTCCTGGCGTTCAGCCGCAAGCAGATTGTGTTCCCTAAGATCCTGGATCTGAACGAGGTCGTACGGAATGCGACCAACATGTTCCTGCGACTGGTCGGCGAGGACATTGCGGTTGAGTTCCGTCCGACTACTTCGATCGGCAACATCAAGGCCGACCCGGGCCAGATTGAACAAGTCCTGATGAATCTGGTGGTGAATGCGCGAGACGCGATGCCGACCGGAGGCAAGATCATCATCGAGACCGGGCTAGCTGAACTGGACGAGCACTACGTTTTCCAGCACCCCGGTGCCCACACCGGACAACATGTTGTCCTGGTGGTAAGCGACACGGGTTGCGGCATGGATGACAACATCAAATCACAAATCTTCGAGCCGTTCTTTACCACCAAGGCGGTTGGGCACGGAACGGGTCTCGGACTCTCGACCGTGTATGGAATTGTGAAGCAGAGTGAAGGCTATATTCTTGTGTACAGCGAACCCGGCAAGGGCACAACGTTCAAGATTTATTTTCCGATAGTGCGCGAAAGGGCTGAAAAACTTGTGTTGTCCCATGAAGAAGCCGAGCCTCCGCGAGGATCAGAAACGATATTGGTGGTTGAAGATGATAAGACCCTGCGCGATCTTGTGGTCAAGCTCTTGCAAGATGGCGGTTACCGAGTGGTCGAAGCAAAAGATGCGGAAGAGGCGCTAAGAATCATGGCGGTTTCTCAACCAGAAATCGATTTGCTCCTGACGGATGTCATCATGCCCGGAACAAGTGGGGCTGAGCTGGTGAGACAGGCCGAGGAAGGCCATCCCAAGCTTCGTTCGCTGTTCATGTCGGGATACACCGGCGATCTGGTTGGGCGACAAGGAGTATTGATGCAAGAGGCTTCCTTCCTGGAGAAGCCTTTTACCAAACGATCGTTGCTCGTGAAGGTTTACTCGGCCCTGCACGGCGAGTCCGCAAGACAGCAATCTCATTAGCCCATGCCATCACCTGTCCAACCCCTCGCAACGCCGCGCGGGCTCCGGCCAGAGCCAACCCAACCCCGGCAGCGGTGATCCTGGGGGGTGTATCACTTTTCCCCTTCGTATGAGCCTACCCGCCATTCGTTCGACCCCCCTCAACGGGATCCTTACTTGGCGCGTCCCACTCATAACCACTTGGCGACCCCGCCATGATGGGAACAAGTGCCACGCCGGCTTTTGCTGAAGCTGTAAGTGCCGTCTCGGCATTGTGCAGTAGCTCCCTTGGGCGGCGCTGAGCAGTTCTCGGGACGCGGAACCGTCTGCCCTTTGCTATTGACGTAAGTGCCGTTGTCCGTGCATTTGGTCTTCGCAGCGTCATTGTGCGGCGCGCGTGATGTTTGGGCTGCAGACGAACCTGAACTGGGTGCCTGCGTAGGTGTTTGGGTTAGAAGTTGCTGTGAGAGCAAGAGAGACAGCGTGAGTACGGCGAGCACTCTTCGCAACTGCATAATTCGTCCTCTGCGTTGTCCTGTCGAATTCTACGTTTTACACATCGGCAAACTCTGCGGCGCGGAAGCGAATACTCCCTCCACAAATACAAGAATCAAGGTGTTTTGGCCCAGAACTCCCCGAGGGTTGGACTGACGGCGAAGGCGTAGACCAGTGAACCTTTGAGCTTTGTCACCGCTCTCTGAAGTGCCCTGCCGCCAGCGGGTAAACGTTAAGCCAGCGCTAGGTGTTGCGAAATGGCCTGAAAGTGATGCTGTCCGGCACGCGGGTGCCATTCACGCAATTCGGCTTCGGTACGAAATTGTTAGCATCGCTGCAACGCCAACTGTTCTGAGAGACGAGCCAATATGCCAAGACGCGCCAAACCTAAGGAAACTTCCAAGCGAGACGCTGAATGGCTGGCAGCAGATCGCAGTCTTCTTGGGTGAGCCTGTCTCGGTAATCAAACGATGGGCGGCGGAGGGAATGCCAGTCCGCCAGTCCATCGTGAGGGCCGACTCGTCACCACTTCATCCAATGAATTGAACAGTTGGCTTGGTCAAGAATCAGGCAAGCCTGTGCATGTCGCGACGGAAAGTACAGATCTCTCCGCAGAACTGAGACGCGGTCTGTCCTTTGTGCGTCGCGAGAAGTCGCAGAAACCTGAGAGGAAACAATCGCCATTGCCAAGGAAGGCAAAGTCATAGCGGGTGGCCGCGAATGCGACTACGGAGTTGGATTGTCAGCGAAAAGAAGATAATATCTCGTCGGTTCTCTTCGGGCGTGCTCTCGTCGTTTCGGAGGAACCACGGTGGGGGGACTGCAAAGTTTCCCCCACTACCTCTTTAAGACCTAGCCACTGGATTCTTAGGTTGCGCCTTTGCGACTGGTCGCGCTCAGCGGATTCGCACACCAGGTCGAGTTGGGCGAAACAGCGGGAAAAGGAGCATGTTGGAGTGGGAGGACGAGAGAGCGCCGAGACTGTTCGGAAGCGTCAACTACGCTGGAGGGAGCAACATCGCAAAGCGTGGCGGCAGTTGCGCGCGGAGCAGAAACGTCGATATTTACCAACGGTCTCGGAAGAATAATCGCGGCAAGGGGAAGCGTTGGACGCTGGCGGAAGATGTGACAATGGCCTGTAGACGCACAGGTGCCGTCGGCACCCATCACGAGCCCCAGATAGATCCATGCGGCGCGGGCGGAAGATTGCCAAGGTCGCTATGGCCCGCAGGTTAGCGGTTCAGATGTTCTGGATGTTGCGCAAGGGCCCGGACATCGCTATGGTGTGCAGTAGAACACCGAGTAATTGACTGGGCGTCCCGCTCCCCTTCAAAACAGGGGAGTTCGAAGTAGTAATCATGATCGAAGTTGTGACCGAAGAGATGCATGGGTCGGACTGAGTTCCTGACCTGAAACTGATTGCGAGCGAGCTTTGGTTGGATCGGCACATCTTCAACGAGAGCGAAATGGCGCGCTCCTCCGAGTGCATGCTGGAGTGTGCTCGAAAAGTGCTTAACACCGCCGACATTGTTAGAGACGCAATGTTACAAAAACAATCTAGGACGTTTGGAGTCCCGAGATTAAGATATTGCCACCGTAACCTTGCGTTTGCCAAAGCTGATCGCCATCGCTCTAAGGGATGAAGATACCGGAGGCGCAGCACGGACATGGCCAGAAACAGGTTGCAGTACCTCACGGAGAACGATTGGGTTCTCATTACCGGCAAAGCTAAACGGCTAACCTTCCGCCTGGGGGATGAAATCATTCGCGAAGGCGCTCGTGTCGATGCAATCTATGTAATCCGTAGCGGCTGTGCTTCCGTGGAATTGACCGGGGCCGGTTCGAGAACTATCGTGGCCCAGCTTGAGCCGGAGGACATCTGCGGCGACATGGCTTTTCTGGAACAGTCCACCGCCACTGCAGCCGTCATTGCAACGGAAGCGTCAGTCGAGGTGGACGCGATTCAAGCCGTCGATTTACGGGAACTCTTTGACACTTTCTCTGGACTCGCCTCACGCTTTTACCAGTCCCTTGCCGTGGTGCTGGTTCGGCGTCTGCGAGACACCACCCAACAACTTGCCTGGGAAAAAACCTCCAGAAAAGACTGACAATCGGCGGGGTGGGTGGTGAGGTCCCCCTTTCAGGACCCGGTTGTGAGTTTGCCATGGGCCTGCGGCCCACCCATAGGGATGAAAGCGCGTTGCTAAGATTCATTGATTCCAAACGGGTTACCCCGCGACTTTCGACGGAGTGCAATGGCGATAATGAGATGCTGACGGACAAATCCTGAGGGACAGGCTACCGTTCAGGATATCCGAACGGCCACTTGGTGAGTGGTCGGCCAAAAATTGGCGACTCTTCAATGTGGTTCGCCATTCTCGCCATAACTGCCGGACCAACGATACTGTCGGAGTGGAGTGTCATTGGCTGCCCGTCCAGGCAGAATCTCAGGTCGCCTTCCAGGCTGATACGTTCTTCCTGTAACGAATCGGTGGTCGACACCTGGTCTTGCTGGTGCACCGGCTCTTCGGTGGGATTCTGCTGCTCCAGTTCCACCAGGTACTGGCGCACGGTTTGGTTCACCTGCGCCGCCTCCGCTAAGTGCTCGCGTGGAATACGGCTCCCCTTGTTGGCATTGGCCTCGACGAAACTGCCATCGACCGACAGGTTGTCCCCTTGAACCAGTCCAGCCTCCAGGCAGCGCGCCACGATCTCCTCAAACAACTGCTCGAACACCTTCGACTCCTGGAAACGCCCGTGACGATTCTTGGAAAACGGGGAGTGGTGCGGAATCTCCTGATCGAAGGTCAGGCCGGTAACCAGCGCCACGCCAGATGCATGCGCAACTCCTCGACCAACTTGTGTTCACTGGTGATGCCATACAAGTAGCCGATCAAAAGGATGCGAAGCAAAAGCTCGGGATCAATCGACGGACGGCCCGTCTCGCTGTAGCTGTCCTTCAGCTTTTCGCGCACAAAAGCAAAGCTGATGTGCTTTTCAATGAGCCGCAGCAGGTGCGTCTCAGGAACTTGATCTTCCAGGCGGAAGTAGTAGAACAACGCTTCCGAGCGAGAATGTTGTCCCATCATGATTAGCACACCTCCGAGAATGGTGATCCAGCAGAGCATGGCAAGGATTTCTTCCTTGTACCATGCTTCTGCTACCACTTCGCGTGCTAATCGCATTGACTTTTTCAATACCCACGCCTGTTGGCGTAAACTATCCAGACTCCACTCCCGTTCTGGCTTCTCCGTTGTGGATTATTTCCAGGTTGCCCGTCATCAGGAAGTGAACTTTTGCTGGTGAGTTTCAGTAGCGCAGCTTGGCCTGAGAAACTAGCTGCGGCAAGGTTTGAAAAGCGCAGGAAAGTACTCGAGTAACCTTGTCCCGAGTTGCTTCGCGCTTGCAAAATGGTAGCGCCGACGACGCAAAATGAAAAAAAAGGCACTCGGCACAGTCGCACTGGCGGTAGTTTGACGTATCCTGATGCGTGTCTCTGACAACAGTCCGGAGTTGATATGAAACGTATTGTTGTAGGTATTGTGCTCGCGTTGACGGCGCAGGTTCTCGTGGGCCAGACCGCGCCGCACGTTCCAATGGGAATCGTTTTGGATTGGACGCACCATCATGTCCTCTACCCGGGTTCGAAAGACGATTCCGTGATGGCCCGGATTCAAAGAGATCCGCGCTGGGTGCAGAATTGGTATCTCCGCCATCGAGAGGCTTGGTGGCCGGAACCCCATCGCCGGCACCGTGAGCGTCGCCACAGAGACTGGAGCGTGCCC
>JADGNP010000386.1 GCA_017883425.1 Candidatus Sulfotelmatobacter sp.
CGATTCGATTCACCAGTTGTGCCTGGACGCGAACAACTCAAAGAACTGCATTGGTCTAATTACGTGGATGCATACCTTTTCGCCGGCGCGCATGTGGATCGCCGGCCTCCGGTCGCTGGACAAGCCAATGCTGCACCTGCACACGCAATTCAACCAGGAGTTGCCGTGGTCAACCATCGACATGGACTTTATGAACTTGAACCAGTCGGCCCATGGCGACCGCGAGTTCGGATTCATTGGAGCCAGGATGCGGCTCAAGCGCAAGGTCGTCGTTGGCTTCTGGCAGGATATGGCGGTTCACGCGGAGTTGGGTGCCTGGATACGTGCTGCCTGTGCCTGGCACGATGCCCAGCATCTAAGGATCGCCCGCTTCGGCGACAACATGCGGAACGTAGCCGTCACCGAAGGAAACAAGGTCAGTGCAGAGATCAAGCTGGGCTATTCCGTAAATGGCTACGGTGTGGGGGATCTGGTAAAGCGCGTCCAGCAAGTGACGGACGCAGAGATCGAACGGCTCACCGGCGAATACGACGAGACCTATGCAGTCGCGGAGTCGCTGCGTCCCGGCGGAACCCGGCGCCAGTCGATGCACGACGCGGCCAGAATTGAGTTGGGACTGCGTGCTTTTCTTGAAGAAACCGGCTCCCTCGCTTTCACCGATTCCTTTGAGGACTTGCCTGGTCTTGAGCAACTCCCGGGCATCGCGGTGCAACGACTCATGGCCCAGGGGTATGGTTTCGGTGCGGAGGGCGATTGGAAAACGTCTGCTCTTGTACGGGCCGTGAAAGTCATGAGCCAGGGCCTCGAGGGTGGTGCGTCGTTCATGGAGGACTACACCTACCACATGACAAATGGCGGCCAGGTACTGGGTGCGCACATGCTGGAAGTCTGTCCGTCGATCGCCGAAGGCACGCCTTCAGCCGAAGTCTATCCGCTTTCCATAGGGGGAAAAGAAGACCCTGTCAGGCTGGTATTTACAGCGGCCCCAGGAAATGCGGTGAATGCTTCGGTAGTGGACATGGGGAACCGCTTCCGGTTGATCGTCAATCGGGTGAACCTGTTGCGGCCCGAGCATCCTCTTCCCAAGCTTCCCGTTGCCCGGGCAGTCTGGGTACCCGAGCCGAACCTGAAAGTCTCCGCCACAGCTTGGATTTTGGCGGGCGGAGCGCACCACACCGCCCTGAGCCGCGCCCTCACCGCCGAACATTTGGAAAACTTCGCCGAGATGGCTGGCATGGAGTTCCTACTGATCGATCGCGAGACGAAGGTTAGAGATTTCAAGAAAGAGCTGCGGTGGAATGACCTGTACTACCATCTGGCGCACGGCCTTTGAGGTCATTGTCGGTATCCGCGATTGTGATTTGTCGGTTGTAAGCAACGATTCGAAGGAGAAATCATGGCTAGGGGCAATGAGATATCGCGCAGGCAATTCGTGGCTACGGCCGTTTCGACGGCCGCCATTTCATCCTTTTCTGCCCAGCGTCTGTTCGCCATGGGTCGAACAGATGACAGACCTTCTGAGCAGCCGGCGTCTGATCTAATCGCGAATCCCTCCTGGAAGGATCAGGGTATTGAGAGTCTCGCAAAGTCACCTTACGCCAAGTTGCGGAACATTCCGGTCCGCGCAGTGACCATCAAGGTCGGATTCTGGAGCCAGCGCCGTAAGATCAATGTGACCAAGAGTATTCCTACCATGCACGATCTGCTCGAAGCCAACGGGCGCATGAATAATTTCCGCCGTCTGACTGGTAGCAGCAATGCGGGGCAGCATGGCCCGGTATTCTCCGACTCTGACATCTACAAATGGACTGAAGCCGTGGGGTTTGCTCTCGGGTCCGGTGATCTCACAGATATTCGTCCGACAGTTGACAAGATGATGGACGAGGTTGTGGCTATCCAGGAGCCCAGCGGATACCTGAATACCTACTACGTCGACGACCGCAAGAACCTGAGAATGCTTCCGGAAACTCAGACGACCGGTCATGAGCTCTACAACATCGGGCATATGCTCCAGGGAGCGGTGGCCTATTACCGCGGCACAGGCGACCGCCGCTTGCTCGACGCAGGAATTCGCTTTGTCGATGACTTTCTCATTCCAAACTACGGTCCCGCGCCCAAGAAACCGATTGTTTCAGGACATCCGGAAATCGAAATGGGCCTGATTGAGCTTTACCGTATCACTGGGGATAAGCGCCAACTTGATCTTGCCGGTTACATTTTGCAGGGCGATGACCGGATCAAACTCCCCGAGCACCGCACCATCTACATGTACAGCGGTACGCCGTTCACTGCGCGTACTAAGCTTGAAGGACACGCCGTGCGCGCAATGTACGCATGCTGTGGAGCCACCGACTATTACATGGAGACTGGTGACCAGGCTTACTGGAAGACCCTGAGCACTCTCTGGGAAGACCTGACCAAGCGGCAGATGTACATTTCCGGTGGCGTTGGCGCTCGGAGCGATGGGGAAGCATTTGGCGACGCTTACGAGCTACCGAATTCCCGCGCCTACGGAGAAAGCTGCGCGGCGATCGGCAACATGATGTGGAACTGGCGCATGCTGGCGGCTACCGGGGAGGGCAAGTTTGCAGACGTGATCGAACGGGCTCTCTACAATGGAATTGATTCTGGCATGTCGCTGGATGGCACGCTTTATTGCTATCGCAATCCCCTGGCATTTGATCCGTCGACGGGAGAAAAGATCAGGAACCCATGGTACGACGTGACCTGTTGTCCTCCGAACCTGGAGCGCATTCTTGCCTCGTTGCCGGGATATTTCTATAGCACCAGCAGCAATGGCCTCTATGTTCATCTGTACGACAATTCGGAATTGGATTGGCATCTGGAAGACGGCACCGGGCTCAAGGTCGCACAGAAGACAGGCTATCCCTGGGACGGAAAGGTGAAGATCGAAGTCACGCCGTCTCAAGCATCTGAATTCACTTTTCACCTGCGTATCCCCGGATGGGCTGATCGTGCTCAAGTCTCTGTAAACGGCAAGACCGTGGCCGGAGTAAGGGCAGGGGAGTATTTGCCACTCCGGCGGCGCTGGTCTCCAGGCGACGTGATCCAACTGCAGATGGAGATGCCAGTACAAGTGATGCAAGCGAACTACCATGTGGTGGAGAACGAGAGACGGGTCGCGGTCCAGCGGGGACCGCTACTTTACTGCCTGGAAGAACTTGATCAACCCGAAGGCGTTGCCCTGAGCGACGCCGCACTCTACCTGGGCAAAAACTCACCGGCGCAGTTCCAGAGCGAGGTTGAGAGTGCGCTTTTGGGTGGAGTCACTGTGCTTCGTCACACGGGCGCTGCTCTTGAAAGACCAGCTTCGGGAAGCCCGCTCTATTCACGCTATAGCAGCGCTCCGGCCCGAATGCGGCGGGTACCGCTCAAGTTCATTCCGTATTACGCGTGGGCAAATCGAGCCGCTACTTCGATGCAGGTTTGGACGCCGGTATTCCAGGCCTGAGGCGGGCGCAAGCAGTTTTCTTACAGAGCCAGAATCCAGAATTGCACCGGAAAGAAGCGGAGGTGGCCATGGAACTTCGCCAACTCGGAAACAGCGACCTGCTGATCAGTCCAATCGGCATCGGGGCGTGGGCCATTGGTGGAGGCGGTTGGGCAGGGAGCATGGGGCCGCAGAACGATAGTGATTCCATCCCTGCCATTCACGCTGCCTTGGACCGCGGCTTGAACTGGATTGATACTGCCGCACTGTATGGTCTCGGCCATTCTGAAGAGATGGTTGCGCGCGCTCTTGCCGGCCGCGCGCCGCGCCCTTATGTGTTCACCAAGTGTGAGCGGGTCTGGGACGAAAAAGGCAGGATTGGCGCATCGCTGAAAGCATCCTCTATTCGCCGCGAATGCGAAGCCAGTTTGAGGCGCTTGAAATCTGACGTGATTGATCTTTATCAGATTCACTGGCCCGAGCCTGATGAAGACATTGAAGAAGGATGGACCGAACTTGACCGCTTGAAAGAAGAAGGGAAGATCCGCTACATCGGCGTCTCGAATTTCAGCGTTTCCCAGATGAAGCGGGCGCAAGCCATTGCGCCAATCACATCCCTCCAGCCGCCGTACTCGATAGTGACTCGTGAGATTGAGCGGGAAATCTTGCCCTATGCCCACCACAACAAGATTGGCGTGATTGTCTATTCCCCGATGTCCGCAGGCTTGCTCACGGGCGCAATGACCAGGGAGCGAGTTGCCAATTTCTCGCCCGAAGATTGGCGGCGAAATCTGCCTAACTTTCAAGAGCCGTTGCTCTCCCGCAATCTCGGACTTGTGGAATTCCTGCGCGAGATCGGTCAGCGACATGGCCGATCGCCCGGGGAAGTTGCCATTGCCTGGACCCTTGGCAATCCGGCGGTCACGGGCGCGATTGTAGGGTTTCGCGACGTGAAACAGGTCGAGGGAATTGTCGGCGCAATAAGCTTCCGCCTGTCGCCGGGTGAGTTGGACGAAATTGAAAACCGGCTGCGCGCTCAGGCGGCAGCTTGACGTTTGACAAACGGAAAGAGGTAGTCTAGCTTGCGAAGTCAAGTAAACGGTTACTCCAATTCTCTGTCCCCCGAAACGGCGAGGCGATAATGCTGCTCCAGGGTCTTCGTGAACAGGTTTTAGAGGCCAACCTTGAGTTGGTGCGACGAGGCTTGGTGCTGTACACGTTCGGCAATGCCAGTGGAATATCGCGCCCCGATGGCCTCGTCGTGATCAAGCCCAGCGGTGTGCCCTACGAGAAGATGACACCGGAGCTCCTGGTCATCACCGATATCGAGGGCAAAATTGTTGAAGGCGATTTGAAGCCGTCATCGGACTTGGCCACTCATCTGGTTCTCTACAAAGCTTTTCCGGCGATTGGCGGCATTGCCCATACGCACTCGGAGTATGCCACCGCATGGGCCCAGGCACGGCGGCCGATCCCGTGCTTCGGCACTACTCATGCCGACTATTTCCACGGTCCTGTGCCGGTCACGGCGGCGATGTCGGATCACGAAATTTCGGGTGAGTACGAAGAGAACACGGGGCATGTGATTGTGCGGGCCCTGCAAGAGTTCGATGCTGCCGGGACGCCGGGAATTTTGGTCGCTAATCATGGTCCGTTTACGTGGGGACCCGATCCCGGGATGGCGGCGCACCACGCGGCCATTCTGGAATCACTAGCGCGGATGGCATATTTCACGCTGGGCATCCATGCAGCGGCACAACCGGTTGGAAGCGCGCTGCACGACAAGCATTACCTCAGAAAACACGGCAAGAACGCATATTACGGACAAGGCAAAGATAAAGATAAGGACAATCAATGACGCCACTGCTAGCGACGGTTGTGCCAACTCGACTGGTACATCTTTCTCCTATCGATATTGTCATCGTGGTTTTTTATTTTGTCCTGGTGCTCGCCATCGGTTGGTACTTGAAAGGGCGGGCCAACACCGGCGAAGACTTTTTCATGGCGGGGCGGGAGATGACGGCGTGGGTGGCGGGTCTCAGTTTTCTCTCGGCCAATCTGGGGGC
>JADGNP010000387.1 GCA_017883425.1 Candidatus Sulfotelmatobacter sp.
TCACACGAAGGAAACACCTACAAATCAAGCCCTTCGTGACACTTCGTGTCCTTCGTGGTTCATGGTTTTTCTCTTCCCGTGTCAAACTGATCCACTACCCGGGTTCTGCACCGGTGGCAGGATCGAAGGTAAGATGTTATTCTGAATTCAGGTTAGTGCAGGGGCGGTTAGCTCAGTTGGTTAGAGCGCCTGCCTTACAAGCAGGAGGTCGCAGGTTCGAGTCCTGCACTGCCCACCATCTGGCATCTTGTGTAGAAGATGCCAGGAACTCCACACGTAATCCTTCCCAAACAAGTCAAAGTTGACGGCAAATGGAGGCACGCCCGTGCCCTTTTCGATGGCAAGGACCGCGTCCGTTGCGACCGAGTGCGTGGCCGTGAGCAGGACGAACGGCACCCCGAAGGCAGCTGTTTCATCTTCACGGCATTCGCGTAGGCGTGATAGGAGGCAGTTGTGAGGAGGAGGGGGGATTAGCGGGACAGGCGGGAGATGTGCGGAAGAGAAGCAGGGGCAGGGAAGGCTTCAGTCCCCATCATCGTTCAGGGGATGGAGGCCGAGCTTGGTCACTTGCAGGCGATCACGACGGCAGGAGTCAACGAACTCCGCCTCAGAACATGGCATGAATTCGTTCTCCGGCAGAATGACCTCAGACACCCGATGGGTAGCGGCAAGTCTGGGCAGATCCTGCACTTGTCCGATGACCTCCATGCCCCAGACATGGCGGCGGAGATCACTACCCCCGTTGGTGTCGATCAATCCTGCGCATTCAATCTGTCGAGTTTGCAGGAACCGGAGAGCGACCTCCGTATTCTCCGACGTGCCAAGCACAAATACCCGCCGGCTCTGCAAAGAACTGGGAGATCCCCAGTGGCGAATAGACTCGCGGAATAACCGAAAGGATCGCCGCAGGAGAACCAGGAACATCCAGGAGACCGCGAAGTCTGCCAGGAAGACGATGCGCGAATATCCGGAAAACCTGTATAAGCCGACCAGGACCAACACCGCAAGCAATTCGCCGAGGGCGCTGGATACCGCCAGCCGGTACGCATCTCCTGTCGATCCACGCCACCAGGAGTGCCGATATATTCCGCACGCCCACAGGGTTCCACACTTGGCCATCAACACAATCGGCCAAGAATGCAGGAACGCCACAAAATCATTGCGAGGAACAGCTGTTTCGAAACGAAGAAAGTAGGCGAAATAGTAGGCGAGCGACAAAACGACCGGGTCCAGGAGGAATGCCAGGCTGTCGTGCTGCAAAAGCTGCTGGAGTAACGGGTTGGCATGGTCATGAGAATCGTTGGTGGGCTCGGTATGAAAAAGGTGAATTCCAAAGAGCACCAACAAAAACAACCAGAGCAACGTCAATCCCAGGGCTTGAGCATAGGCAAAGTGCCGCACGCTGATGGCAACCGCTCCCGACGCAACCGTAGCTGCATAAAGCAAGATCACGGCGTTGCGCTCATTGAGACCCATTCTTACTAACCGGTGAGAACTGTGGTCGGTTCCACCTACGGAAACAGGCTGCCCGCGCAGGCGTCGCGTCACGGACACAAAGACGGTATCAAGGATCGGAATCGAGAGCACAATCACGGGCGTGAATACCAGGGCAGGAACCCCGGAAACGTGCCGAAACTGCAATAGGGAGGCTGATCCCAGCAGGAACCCAAGAAAGAGGCTGCCACTGTCGCCCATGAAGATTCGCGCTGGGCTAAAGTTGAAAATAAGGAATCCGGCACTCGCACCTGCGACGATGCAAAGTAACGAAGCATAGTCCCGCATGCCGCCTACCAGGTAGAGCACAGCCAAATAACTCGCGGTGACCAGGGCAACGCCGGCCGCTAAACCATCCATGTTATCGAGTAAGTTAAAAGCGTTTGTAATCCCGACGATCCAAAACAAAGAGAGGCAAAAGCTCAGTATGGGATGCCCCTGCACCGACAACGCTGAACCAAAAGCAATGCTTAGAGCAGCCACACAGCACTGGGCCAATAACTTGGGTCCTGGCCGGAGGTGGACGATGTCATCGATCAATCCCAGAGCAAACATCAGGGAAGCGAGCCCCAACACGACCCAGGCCGAACGATTCGATGCAGGGATGACGCACACGGAGATGATGAGGACCACGAGCCACATCGAGACACCGCCAAACTTGGCGGGAGTCCCTTTGTGCCAGCGGTTGGGTTGTGGCTTTGCTACCCATCCGCGTTCGCGACATACCTGTATGGCCACAGCAACCGCAGCCATCGTCATCACGAACGCCGCACAAAGTCCTGCGATCAGTGATTCCACACCCCCGTGCTGAGTTAGAAACATTCTTGTCACAATGGCACCGTCTTCTCGCTGGCTAATGAGCCGCAGCCGCGTCTGCCATCTGACTCTCGTGCAGTCGAGAGCTGTCGAGATGGGCGGCAACTGCTTCGACAATCTCGCGAAGGTTTTTGCTAGGCGCATAATTTATGATGTCGCGAATGCGACTGAGGTCTGGCACGCGTCGATCCATATCCTCAAACTCTTCCCCGTATACCTGTTTGTAGGAGAGGTGCACTAAGGGGGAGTGTGAATTGGTAACTTCTCTCACCAGGTCAGCCAATTCATTGATCGTTACCTCCTCGTCGGAGCCGATGTTAAAGACCTTACCGACGGCCAGGTCGCTCTTGCCTAGTGTGAAAAGGGCAGACACCACATCTCCAACCCAACCAAAACAGCGGGACTGAGTTCCATCGCCATAGATCTCAAGGGGCTGCCCGGCCAAGGCAGCGCCGACAAATCGAGGAAGGACCATTCCGTAAGTACCAATCTGCCGAGGGCCCACCGTATTGAACAAGCGCACGATGACAACCGGCAGATCAAGCTCACGGTGATAGGACAAGGCCAGAAACTCGTCAATCGCCTTGGAGCACGCGTAGCTCCACCGGCCGTAGGTGGGAGGCCCGATCAGTAAATCGTCATCCTCCCGGAACGGAATCTTGGTCGATTTCCCATACACTTCCGAGGTCGAAGTAATGACGACTTTTTTTCGTTTCTTCGCTGCCGCTTCCAGCACTAACTCGGTGCCGCGGATATTGGTGTGCATGGTACGAACCGGGGAGTGAACCACCAACTGAACTCCAACCGCCGCGGCCAAATGGAACACAATGTCGCAATCGTCGACCAATTCCGCGAGCACCGCCCGTTCCATGACCGAGTCAATGACATAGCGGAAGTGGCGGTCCTTCTTCAAATGGTTGATGTTGCTGTTCGATCCGGTCGACAGATCATCAAGAATGGTGACTTCCCAACCTTCGCTGAGCAGTTTTTCTGACAGGTGGGACCCGATAAATCCGGCGCCTCCGGTGATTAGTGCATGCATGGTAGGACGACTCCTTTGTGGTGAAACCGTTGTGCAGGCATATCCGCGCACAAGCAATCACGAATCGGTTCGCGCCGACTCATGTAGTTTGGCAAGATGCTCAAAGACTTTGCGTGTTGGTGGAGGCAAATACAGACGCCGGCTTACAAGCCGGTGAAACAGCATCCATGGGCAGCAATCCCTTCGAGCGAGCTAAGGAAAGGTAGAGATGTTCAAGATCATCGGCCAGGCGAAGCTGTGAAAAATGTTCCCGAACGAACTCACGACCGGCTTGACCCATTGCCCGGCGCCGCTCTGGGTTACCCAGAAGATAGCGGATCGCACCGGCCAGGAGATTCGGGTCCCGTTTTACCAAAATTCCGTTTTCGAACAACTCCATTCCGTCGAAGTGATGAGGGGAGCCAATCATCAGGTCGCGCACACCACCGACGTCTGTACTCACAATCGCCTTGCCGGAAGCCATGGCTTCCAGTAATGCAACCGGAGTACCCTCATTGATTGAAGTGGAGACGATTACGTCCAGGTCGGCGTAGATCTCCGGCAGGTTGCGCCGCCATCCGAGCAGCGCCACCGAATCCTGCAACCCATCGCGCACGATCCGTTGCTCGCATTCCGCCCACAATTCGCCGCCCCCCACCATGACAAAGCGCGCTGCAGGAAAAGGGTTCTTCACCAAGGGTATGCAGTCAAGAAACAGGTCAGGCGCCTTGATGGCGGTGAAGCGGCCAACCCACCCGGCCAACGGCGCAGAGCGCTCGCAGCGAATGGCGGCGTGAAGTTTTCCCTCGGGGCCGTGGAGTTGAAGAAAGGGAGCCAGATCGAGGCCGAGTGGAATCACAACAACCTTTTGAGGCGGCGCAATGTGATACGTGTCGGTCAGTTCCTTTTTCTGGGATTCACTGATCGCAATGATGCAATCGGTGTGACGCGCCAAGAAGCGCTCGATCATCAAAAACGCCCGCGTCACGAGCGGCGAGAAATAGCCGTTGAAAACATGCCCGTGAAAGGTATGCACACGGATCGGGACGCGGACGATCATGGCCGCCAATCGACCGAGAGTGCCAGCTTTCGCAGTGTGCGTGTGTACGATTGCGGGCCGGCGCCGTCGCAAAATGCGAACCAGTTGAAACAGGCTGATGAAGTCCTTCGAGGAGATGTTGCGAGACAAAGCCGGAATGGCGACAACCTCCACCTTATGTTCCTTTGCGAGATAGTCCATACTCGCTTCCCCGTGAGCGACCTTTCCCGTCACCAGGACCGCGTCATAACCTCGCGCGCGAAATGCGTCCGTCATCAGAATGGCATGGATAGCCGGGCCGCCAACATTCAGCCGGGCAATGATTCGGACAATACTGATCTGTGGTTGCCAACTCATAGGGGGCTTCCCCGTTCCTGATGCTGCGATACGAATCAGATTTGCAATTTGCCGTACTGGAGGGCGCTGGGCAGAAGATCGCCACACAGGTTGACCACGGACCGCATTTTTCCGTTCGCCGAACGCGGAATGCCGCGGACTTCCTCAACCTGGATTGCGACAACCTCTCCCAATCGGCTGCGCATCTGCTGCACAATCTGGCGAGCATGCTCCGGCCGGTACCGGGATCGATCTGGAACAAGGCGCAGGACAATCGTCTGCCGAGAGGTCTGCACAATCTGCGCCTCCACAATGCTGTTGGGCACACCTTTGAACACGGTATCGAGCCGTCCGACAAAACCGCGGTCCGGAGTGCATAGTACGTCGTCCACGCGCCCTACCAGCGCGTCGATGGTTGGGAAAGGCAAGCCACACGGGCACCGATCCTCTGCTTCGGACGGTATGGCCGTGTCGCCGATCGCAAAGCGCAAAAGCGGAACGACCCGGGTGGTAAAACTGCTCACTACCATTTGTCCGACATGGCCCGGAGGCGCCGGATTGCCTTCCGCATCGAGAATTTCTATGAGCCCGGAATCCAAGTGGACATGAAGCCGCCCCTGGCTGCATTCGCTGACAAAGGGCGCGCCCTCAGAGGATGCGTACTGGTTGTAGAGTTTGGTCTGAAACGCGGCTTCGATGGCCTGGCGTTGGTGCGGAAAAACCGTCTCGGCAGACACGAGGATGGCTTGGGGACGGACTTTTTGGGCGCTCCCCCGACGCAGGATGTGGTCTGCCACAATGTGAATTG
>JADGNP010000388.1 GCA_017883425.1 Candidatus Sulfotelmatobacter sp.
CGTCGGCCAGGTGCGGCTGAACGTCCAACAGATCGGGAGCGGCATACCGCGCCGAATGCACGCCCGGAGCCCCGTCCAGCGCGTCGACCTCAAGACCGGAGTCGTCCGCCACGACGATCTCCCCGGCCGCGTGCCGGCTATATTCCTCCGCCTTCTTGCGCGCGTTCTCTTCGAACGTGAGCCCGTCCTCGACAACTGTCGGCAGGGAAGCGAAGCCCGGAATGCCGCCAATCTCAATTCCATGCGCTAAGGCTGCTCCCGCAAAGTCTCGCAGCTTTCCGGGATTCGAGGTAGCGATTAGGATTCGTCGCATGTTGAGCAGAAGAACAAGAATAACCACAGAGGGCACGGAGGTACAGAGAGGAAAGAAACAATCTCCAGCGTCACACCTGGACGCGAATCGTGCGTCTTCGTGCCAGCACGGTCCAGAGAACGAGGCCGATCACCGTGATAAGAGAAATCCATCCCCCCACCGCCCGGTCCCACGTCCGCACGAAGCTAACCTGCACCCGATTCATCCCGGCCTCGACCGGAACCAGCATCTGCCCCGTATCCAGACGCGCCGCCGTCTCCACCACCCGCCCGTTCACTTCCACCTGCCACGCCGGATAACGAAATAGCCGCAGCGCCAACTGATCCGGCGCAGACATCTCCGCCGTAAACATCCTGGACTCCGCGTCCCAGCGATAAACGTGAATCGCTGCATGTGCCGGCCCGTCCACGGTCACATTGCGCGCCTCTTTGTCGATCGCCCCAGGATCAGCCCCCACCGGTGCGTATTCGTCAGTCCCCTCGTAGCCCACGCGGTCCGCCATGTTGTCCTGCATCTCGCGCAGGTCGCCGGCATTGTCCCACCACGGCGCCTGCACGCGGTGCCACGCCACGACAATGACCAGGATCGACACCGCACCCACTGCCCCCCGCCACCACCAGCGCCGCAGCCCCACCATCATCCAAGCCGAAACGAAGACAGAAAAAATCATGCTCAAGCAGAGCAGCCAGCGCCACGGAAACTGCATGAACTGCATCTTCGGCAAAACCGTCCACAGCAGCCCCGTCACCGGGAACATCAGCACACAGCAAGCCATCGCCCATCCCAGCAGGGCAGTCCACAGCTCGCGTTTCGTTTCCCGCCACTGCCGGGCCATCCCTGCCGCGGCGAAAAGCACCACCATCTCCAACGCCGCCACCCACGAGATGATGCGATTGAACGCGTCATGATCGGCGTCCGTCGTATGAATGAACAGAAAGTTATCCGCTGGACGCGACCCGGCCGACACGGCCTGCGCGATATCGATCCACCGCTGCTCGTAGATCGCTGGAAGCAGATAGCACGCTGCTAGACACGCCCCCAGCGCCACCGCGCACGCTCCCACGAGCAAAACTCGGGGCGAGCGTCGCTGCCACGCGAAGAACACCACCAGCAGCGCCAGCGAGTAGTGGATCATCACCGCCGCCGGAGCATTCGTCAGCCACGCCGCGGCCAGCACCAGCGCCAGCGGCACGATCGCCCTCCGGCCCTCGTCTACAGCCTTCAGCACGAACAGCAGCAGCAGCGGCACCAGGCAACTCGCCAGCAGTTCGGCAAACGCGCTGCGCCAGTAAACAATTACCAGGTGGTAGGGGTTGACCGCATAAAGCACGGCGGCGAAGATCGCGTCACGGCGGTCAAGCCATCGCCGCGCCAGCGCGAACATCGCCACGCCCGCGGCCACCAGCGCGATCCATATGTAAATGCCGGACGCAACCGTCCAGGGAAAAATCGCGCTCAGCCCGGCGCCCAGAATCCACGAGGCCGGCGGATAAAAGACAAACCGAGGCTCGCCGTAGGCGAAGTGCGCCAGCGCCGCCCAGCGTGGATAAAAAATCCCGTGCTTCCATTGCGCCAGAACTTCGAGCCACGAGTACAGATGAAACTCCACATCGTGTCCCGACGGTGTACCGAAAAAGAAAAAGGGAATCTCCGCGGCAAAGGCGGCGCCCCCAATCGCAAGCAGAGGTGCCCACAGCAACGCTGCCCTCGGCCGCTCTCTCAACGAACGCTCCGCCCTGCTGGTCTTTCCCAGACTCGTTCCCCTTGTCGCAAAACTCAATGCCCGCGAACTGAAGAAAGTCTACATTCAACCATATCTATTTAACCCAGATTTAACATTGCTGAAATCATCATGCAATGGACTTCGACTACCGTACTCGCATTGGGGTGGAACAGACCACGAAGAGTTGAAGGGCTCGTGCCAAAGACGGGGCCCGGGTCCTTCGATTCTCCGGAAAGCCGCCACCGCTGAAGCCTCCCGCTCCCACGCACTCTCACCCGCCGCACTGCCCGCCTGAAATCTCTCCTTCAAAGACCATCTGCCCATGACTTGCCGCGGGAGGCTTTTTTCAAAAAGGAGAGAGCCGCGAAGACGTGCGCCCGCTCGTGCGGACGGATTGTGCAACAGAAATCTTGCAGCTTGCGGAAAGACGCAGACTTCAAGCGGAGCAAATTAAGAAGGCGCAGGTTCCCGAGGGCGGAGATCTCAGGTGCCGCGAGAGTTTGGGTGGCACAGAGGGTTACAGAGGGTTTAGGTGACGCCGAGGGTCTGGCTGGCACAGAAGGTTTAGGTGTCACAGGGTTTGGGTGGCGGAGAGGTTTGGGGTGGCGCAGCGCTTTCAGCGCTGCGATAAGGCCTTTCTTTTCTTTGAGGGCTTTAGCCCCTGAGGTAGGGCCGGCTAGACCGAGGCCACGTCTTCCGGACTGCGCTGATGCCGAAGTTCCGAAAGGAAATCGTCCTGCTGTAACGACGAGCCGCGCCGCAGCAACTCCAACAGCGGATCTTCCAGTTCGTCGCCGCTCTCCTCCGCCTTGTCCCCCGGTTCAAACTGGGTGATATCGGCAACCAGGGCCCGCGGAGAAATAATCAATTGCAGCATGGTCGCGGGACAGTCGCGCAGGAAGCTGATCAGATTCCCGACTTGTGCGCGCTGCTCCGACGTGCGGGAAGGGAACTCCACTCCCATGCCGTGCCCGGGATGCGTCACTCGAACCATGCCTTCGGTATGAACTTCATGCTCTTCGGCTTTCAAGCAAAGGTCAACCAGAGCGCGCTCCGGAAACGGTGCATCGGTTTGCAGGTAGCAGCCACCCAGACTCAGGTCGGTCAAACTACAATGGGGGACGGTCTCATCGGGACCAGCGCCGGCGTTGCGGGCCGCAGCTTGCAGCCAGGTCTTCAGTTCGGCCGATGCGGTCTCCGCAAGATCCAGGAAGTGAACTCCGGTTTGCCCATTGGGGTTCGCCCACGCCACCTGCCCGCGCGCCTCGATTTCCAACGCGCCATCCGGCAGCTGAAAGTGAAAGGCCAGCAACGCTCCCGGAGTCTGCGGCTCCGCCGTCAGTACGTCCATCCCGGTCTCGGACAGATCCAGAAGAATGCCATCCAGCTTGCGCGTGTCCGGCAACGTGATTTCCACCGGCGCCTGCACCGGAATCCGGACCGCCCGGCGCCGCTCCCGGCTCAACAGAGCCGCAGCTGCGCGCAGTCCGGCTTTCGCGGCCTCCTCGGAGAGAGGTTTGTAGAGCACGAAGTGCGCCCCGCCGCTCAGGATGTCGCGCACCTTCGCCGTATCTGCCACCAAGGCCACGCTTAACGGGCTCGTGCCCAGTTGCTGGGCTTGCCGCAGTACGTTTTCCGCCAGCTCAGGATTATCAAAATCGACAATGAGCGCATCGAACTTCTGCTGCTGGATTCGGGCGAACGTGGTTTCCGGATCGCTCGAGCGGTCCATGGCAATGCCGAAGGTGGGCAGAACTCTGCCCAGCACATCAGCCGCGAAATCGTCGGTTGAAACCAGTAAGGCCTGAAGGGTCATAAATACGTCGGGTTCCCAACGCCGGCGCGACTACGGCCAGCGTGGAGCTGTGGGCCGCGCTGCTTTGGAGGCCGGACTGCCCGAACTTGCGCCAGCCTTGGCCGCCATGGCATCCCCCTGCACGGAGGCGTCGTCTACTTCCGCCAGCACGCCGTTGTCGTCATCGTCGTTCTCAGCCAGCAATGGTGCTACTTCGCGCAGCTTTTCCGCTGCCTGCTGGAGCATCTCAATCTGTTTGCCAAGTTGGGCGTATTTTGCCTGCTTCTGCCGCAGGACCTCATGAATATCTTTCATACAACCCCCTGTTGGCAATCTAAGGAGGTCATGCCGGATGGGTCAACGGTAATCCCCGTGGGCAGATTACCGGGGTAACGGAGGAATCGACGGAAGAACGAGCGCCCCGGAGACAAGAAAAGCCCCGCCATGCCTGGCGGGGCTTCGATTCAGGAAATGGGAACCGCTTACACTTTCAGCTTGCGGCGCAGTAGTCCGGCAAGACCAACCAGCCCGGTGCCCAGAAGCGTCAGGCTGCCCGGCTCAGGAACCACGATGCTGGTGTCGCCACTGGAGATGGTCGTTGTCCCGTTAAAGAAGCCCTTCCCGGTATTGATGGTCAACTGCACGGTCGCGCCGAAAACGGTCGAACCGTCATACCAGGTGCCCGTCACCGAGCCCGAGAGCGTGTAGTTATGGGTGCCGTTGGCGAGCGTAATCAGCGTCCAAGTCACCGGTCCGTCGAACGTTCCCGTGAAGAGCGCACCATTCGGAATCCCATTTGTACCGTTCCCCGTAATGATGAAATTTCCGCCCCCACCAAACGTGCCGCCGTTCTGGAGATCCCCGGAGAGCAGAGCCCCGGTTGAGAAGCCAATCGAGCCCAAGTTGTTGCCGGTAACCAGGCCCATCCCGTTCAGGCCGTTGACCGCAATCAGCACTGAGCCGCTCAGGCTCAGTCCGGCGCTGCTGCCAGACAAAGTGCCGCCGCTGTTCGTGAAATCAACCCCTCCACTATTGGCAAACGCCGCCATCGGCAGTGCAAGGGCAAGCAGAACCATCCATAACATGCGTTTCATAAAAGCTCCTTCCTGAATCTCACTCGGACACGTCTCAGGTATAAAACCTCGATCCACCTAACTGCACCCGAAGTGCCAAATCCGGAAAATTATCAACCTATTGCAAGCAAAGAAGTTATTGAGCTATGAACCACTCCTGCCAAATGCCCAAGTGCAAACTGATGCACACTTGAAACATCCTTTTGCTACATATGCTCGCGCGTCGATCTCCGGACCGGCTCACCTTAACCTCAATCCGCCGCAGTGCAAGTAGCCCACTCGTGCCTCCCGAATGGCACGAACGTGGTGCTCTCAAATCCGGCGAAAGCAGGTAGCTTATGCGGTGAGCAGTTCTGGGGGAGGGCTGTTCGGGCGTCCTGGGACTCGCAAGAGTCGCAAGACGCTTTTTAGTTTTCTGGGAGCACCTGGTCGCCAGAAGCTCACCTCGTTCCGCCCAGCCCATCATCCCGTCAGCGAAGGCAGCTTGGCTGCCGATCCCAACAGAAAGATCGTTCCCACCACAATGCTATAGGCCGATGTAACCAGGGTCAGGGCCCGCAGCGCATTCGGCCGTGCCAGCGTCGCGGAGAATAGTCCCGC
>JADGNP010000389.1 GCA_017883425.1 Candidatus Sulfotelmatobacter sp.
GAACGCGACCTCCAGCGCCTCTTCTTCTTGGTGAATCTCCGCGGGAAGCTTGAGTATGAGGTGCTTGGTACTACGATGCAATTGCAGCGGGTGCGCTTCGGCCCACTCCACATCCTGGTCGACGCCCACGATCAACTCGCGCAGATCCAGAATCTCCGTATCCGTCGATCGGTTAGGGTGGAGGGCCTTCATCCCCAACCATCCGGCAAGGCTCAGAAGAAGAACGGCCGCAACGCCAGCAATCGCGTATCTCCGCCGTCTGAGGCTCGCCGCCTTCACGCGAAAGTTGCTGAATTCCTGAAAACACGGGCTGCAGGCACCGAGATGTTGCAGCCATGGCTTAACCTCCGCGAGCTTTAGCTTGCCGAACGCTATGTCTCTGAGTACTGGCGAATCCGGGCACCCGACTCGTTCCGGGTTCGGAAAGTCGCGCGAAACTCCTTGCTCTAATAGAGCGAGGAGGCGCTTGTCTTCTTTGCCGAATTGTTCCTGCTCCACTATTCGCCTCCTCTCGTCAGCCCGCTTTGTGTTTCGCCATTGCCGTTGCCAGCGACTCCCAGATTCTCGTGCCCGTCATCATCCCGTTACTTGCTGCGCCGCAAGCGGTCCGCAAGCTTGCGAAGCGCATTTCTGAATCGGAGTTTTGCCGTTGCTACATTCAATCCGTGATGTTCTGCGATCTCGCGCCAACTGTAGCCATACAGCCTCGCGGTGAAGACCTCACGTGTCCAGGCATCCATGTTTTCGATCGCTTGTTTAACCTGTATGGAGCGTTCAAGATCTCCCGCCGACTTCACATCGCGAGCGCCCTGGAGTTGCTCAAGTTCGTGGCTGGAAGGAACTACCTCGATCGTCTGTTCTCTACGCCGTTCCCGTTTCAACGCCCGGTTGAAACGGTGAAGAAACACGCCAAACAGATAGGCATCGAGGTCAGCTATTTCTGAAGTGCTTCTGTTTTGCCGTTGCAGGGTCTTCGAGACAGAAACCAATACGTCTTCCCAAATCTCCGTGGCCAAAGCCAAACTGTCGTCGGGATTCCATTTCGGAAGTTCCTTGCGCGCGTGAGCCTGGACCCGCGGCCAAAGACGCTTCGCAACCGTTATGAGTTCTTGGTCCGTGCTGAGCGGTTGCGTGTTCGTTTCTGAGGAACTACGAGAAACGATCCATTCCGGGCTCGATTCCGGGCTCGACATCCAAGGGCCTCAAGTCTTCAATAAGGGTCCGCCACCAAGAAAGTAGACTGTCACACGCTAGGCAGACGCCCAAGGCTCTTCGTGTCTTCTTCCTCACTTCGCGATTACGCGAAGTCCTGACGGTGGCGCGATACTATCCAGCACTTTTGTCTAGTGCCATTACCCTTATCGACAACTTTACACCACTAATTGATTTTCTTTGATACTTTTTCCGTCTGCAGGTTCCTTTAATAAGTATGGGGTAAGTGTCAGCAGACCGAGTGTCTTGCGATATTCGACACTTTGGCAAGGCTGAACTTTCAGCGCGTCCTCGTCACAAAAGCGCGGTACCACAAACGTGGTATCGCCTGACAGCAACTGCCAACTTCGCTCTGGATTGATCGTGTGTACTGCTCGCGACCTGCGTATCTCGCATAGTCGCGCGACGCAAACTCGCGATTCCGGTCCGCCTGCAGTGAGGTTGCGCAATGCCCAATGCTCCGGGACCAAAGGGTAATAAACCTAGCAAGCAGTTGGCGGCCATCGATCAGTTGCTGATCGCCGCGCTCAAGCAGGGGCCTGCCAAGAAGCGCGAAGCCATCAACCGTATCCTTGAGCTGGTTCCGGACTGGACGCGCGGGGATTGCTGGCAACGTATCCGGGAATTGCGGGAGACCATCCAACCGGCCGCTCGTCTGGAGCGTGCCCCGGACAAAGCCAAGAGATCTGCGAGACCTGCCCCGATACCTCCCGCGTACGGAGCGCCGTGGACTCCGGAGGCTGACGATACTCTGTTTCGGTTGGCAGGGTATGAACCCGTAAGAAGGATCGCCCAGCGCCTGGGACGGACTGTCGGCGCAGTGCGCTTCCGTCTTGGTGCACTCGGAATGAGCGCCAAGGTCACCGACGGATGGTCGTTGCGAGAACTGCGGAAGCTTCTGCGAGTCAGTCCGGCACGGCTGAGGTACCTCATCGGAAGCGGGATTCTGAGGGTACGGGATCCACGTATAACGCGAGACTCATTGGCGGCATACTGCGCTAAGAACAGTTCATCCTTGAACCTGTCGGCTCAGGAAGGAGTTAACACAGCTCCAGACAACAGAGATGACGCATTCTCATGGGAACGGACTGCGGAAATCCTGGGCCTCACAGTGGCCCAGGTGCAGAGCTTAATTTCTGCCGGCCAACTGAAGCTAGCTGATCTGTTTGTCACTGACAGGTCGTTCAATGAGTTCTGCAAGAAGCACAGCAACGAGATCAATCTGACGCTCATTGATCCGCCTACGATGAAATGGTTGGTGACCGAGTACGGCGTCTCCAAGGCAGCCACAAATGGCGGGACAGTCTCTCGCGCGCGCAAGCACGCATTGGTGATCAGGACATGCCAGTGCGGAAGGAAAATAGCCGGGAATCCATACTTCAGGCATATCCGGGCGTGCCGATCCGTAACCCAGGCAGGCGGTGGAGATCGATCCCGTTCCCTGAGGACCGGCAGTTGAACCCCTAAGTTATTTCAAGGTGAGCCACTCGACTATGGCGGGGGCCACACGCCGCCACACCAAGGCGCCGGAGAAGTCGTCCGGGACAAAGACCTTGCTGTAGCTCATTTGCGGGTTGGGGATTTTCAGCAACATGTTGCCTTCGCCATCGAGTTCCTGGATGAAATCTGACGCACGAACGAGAAGCCGGCTGCCGTCCGGCGACATCGCGAGCACTTCAGTGCCTTCGACGGGCAGGGTTTTCAGGGTTTCGCCCGAATGCGAGAAGATTTGAATCTCGACAGGCTGATCCTGGTACTTGTCCCAATCTTCCGGGCTGAAGTCGTGCTCTTCGTACACCGGAGCGGCGATTTTGTCGCCGGATGCGGAAATTGCAGCCGCGTTACCCGGCGCCACGCGGCTCCACATTTCCTTCCCGCCAGCATTGAAAGCGGCTACGTCGCCGACCTGAGGTCCGTGGTTCGGCGAGGACCAAACGACAAACGTCTGCGCATCGCGGGCAGCGGCCATGCCCCAGCCAGAGCCCATCCATACCGTGGCGCCGTCCAGGGTTATCAGTCCTACGCTCCACGCTTGCAGCATGATGAACTTGTCTGCGGGGGAGAACGAGAGGTCTCCGAAAATGCAGCGACCCTGGTTGTAGGTTTTCTTCCACTTCAATCCGCCTGACTTACCGATGAGCAGCAGATCGCAACCGCCGGTGCCCAGGGCGATGAACTCGCCGTCGTGGCTGAAGGCAATTCCTAGAGGGGTGCTGGTCGTCTGAATGGGGACTCTGGGGCCGTGACGGCCGACGATCCACGTGTACTTGTAGCCGCTGTCACCCACCAGGGCAACCTCATCGCATTTGGGCGAGACTGCCAATGCTTCTGCGGTGATGAACTTGTTCACCTTGCCATATTCCCAAGTCCAAAGCTTCTGACCCTTCATGTCGAGGACATCGACTCTGCCGACCCCAGCTACAGCGGCGCAGCGACCGTTCGGGGCAAGTGCTGCAGCCGAAATGGCCGGCATTTGCACACTGAGCGCGGGCAGGGAATACGACCAGACGGGCACCGCTCCTTCTTGTGGTACGTGCTGGATTGAGGTGGGCGTGGAAGTAAGGACTTGCTGGGCGTGGGCAGTCGAGATCAACCCAAGCAGGACCACCAGAATCGTGACACTTGCCCCAACCTGCATGCGAGCCGCTCCTCGCACAACATTCTCCAACAGAAGGTGTGAGTTGCCTACGGCGAAATCCAAGCTAAGAGCGTTCAGTCGTCCAGGTCAACGTACGAATCGGCTTCTCTGCGCCAATCTTCAAAAGAGGGGTAAGGGCTCGGGAACTCCGAAATCCAGACCTCATCGCAGTGGTCGGCGTATTCCATAGTCCGAATGGCCCGCGGATGGCTCCGCACTTGAATGATAACGGCTTGGAACCAGCCCTCGGTTTGCGCGTCGTGGAAGTAACGGTCAGCGATCCAGAGCATCAGACGCTGCCATTCTTGTGTAGCAGCGCTGGCCTCCTGTGCTGGCGCTTTGAGCCCGGCGCCCAAGTACCCTGGGCAACGACGTTCCAGCTCGCGTACAACCTCTGGGGGAGGTTCTGATCCCCGCTCCAGCGCCTGTCGTGCCCAGTACGCAAGAGCCTCACAATCCATGTAACGAGTAGCAGCCTCGTTGAGGCGGTCAGGATGCACCAGCTTCGCCGATGCCCGTGCCTTGCGCTCCCGGGCCGTCAGATGGGCAGTTTCGTCACATTGCGCCGCCATGCCTTTCCACTCCTCAAACGACGGATACTGGATCGGTTTGGCTTTCTTCCACTTCTCGGTGCACTCCGACCAGCACACTTCGGCCCGCTGATAGCGCGGGTCTCGTACTGCGTAATACGTGCTTGCGAAGAACGAGCCTTCCTGCTTGGCCAAGCCAAAGACGTGATCCTCAATCCAATCTTCCAGGCGCATGACCAGAGGCCGGATCTTGACTGCTTTGGGCGGGAGCGTTTTTTCGGTTTCAAGAAATCCCGGGCAGCGGTTCTGGAGAATCTCGGCTAGCCAGTCAACGATCCGCTGTTCGACTTCGAGGATCGAGCGAGCCCAGAAATTAAACTCCTGCCAGTCGATGTATTGATTGCGAACTTCATAGAGCCGCTGCCACGGTATGCGACGGGCCTCCTCATCGGCGCGCTCGCGGGCGGCGCGCTGAAGGCGGGCGGTCGAGTCGCGCACGGATTGCCTTTTGGAGTCCTTCACACCGGAGTACCTGGGATGGGGACGCAGAGCTGAGTGTCGTCGATCGTCGTTTCGGAGCCTGCCGCCTGCCGCCCTATTCTAGTCGATTTCGACGATGCCGGAAGCAACTTGTCATCTGCATTTCCACCTAATTTGACCTCCAGTTTCTGCCGAACCGGCGCGAGCCGACCCCTCATTTCCAGATCGAAAACCAACGCCCTGAATCAACCACAAACTATAGTTCCTCAATCATTTAGCGTCAAACGACAACTATGGGGTGTGCCCAAACAGATTGGTGCTGATAAACGGCGTGAAGCCCGTACTTTAGGTGAGGCTGTCGGCGCTGAGATTACCCGATTGCGTGTGGATCGCGGATGGAGCCAGGCAAAATTGGCGCACGATCTGGGATATACCGAACGCTACATCGGCCAACTGGAACGCGGCACCAAAAGCCCAACGTTACGAACGCTCGCCGATCTCGCCAAAGCGTTCTCCATACAGCTTTCCGCCATCATTAGAGCTGCCGAACGGCGACACCGGAACAGTGGAAAGCTCTGACCTTTACACCATACGGTGAAAGCGCCCTTCAGCCATCTTCATCATCTGATTGGTTATCACTT
>JADGNP010000390.1 GCA_017883425.1 Candidatus Sulfotelmatobacter sp.
AAGAATGCTGAAGGGAGCGAGGAGCCGGGCAAGTGATTATGGCTTTGGCCATAGCCGTCCGCTCAGCCAGGTTCTAGTTCACCGAGGCCGGACGAGAATGGTGCGCCGCGCGAGGCGACTCCAGTTCAGCGTGTTCGTAGTAAAGCAGCTTGGCCGCATACATTTTCCTGTCGGCTTCGGCCAGGAGCTGCTCCGTGTCCAATCCGTCCTGCGGGTAGAAGGCTGCCCCCAGGCTCAGAGATAGCTGGTCTTGGCCGCACACCTGGCGGCCAGCCTGTTGTGCCAGGGTGTTCAGAAGGATAGCTTTTTCTCTGACTGCCTCCGGCGTCATGTTCGGTGCGATGATGACAAACTCATCGCCGCCCATGCGGGCCACGTAGTCATACTCGCGGCACACCTCCCGTAGCAAGTTGGCGAAGAGCTTGAGTGTCTTGTCTCCTTCCAAGTGTCCGTAGCGATCGTTGATCTGTTTGAATCCGTCCAGATCACACACCATGACTGCGACTCTCGAATTTTCCCGCATGCACCGCGCAAGCTCTTGGTCCAAATGGACAGACAACGCTCGGGCATTCGGCAGCCCGGTCAAATAGTCGCTGGTCCCAGCACTCTCCGCTTGGCGATATTTCAAGGCATTCTCAATGGAAACCGCAACCTTGGAAGTAATGACCTGCAGGACGCGCAAGTGGTCGCTGGTGAACGCATCCGCCTCGGTCCGATAGAGGGCCAACACGCCGACCAAACTGCTGACACCCACTAAGGGCACAACCAGGGCTGAGCGGAGTTCCGCGACCCTTCTAGGATCCGTCGCATATCCCGGCTCGACCGCAGGGTTTCCATTGATGATGGGTTGCGAGTTCTGTGCGACCCAGCCGCAGAGACCTTCTCCCACCAGGAGTTCACGCGATGACAGAAGCCGGAAATTGTCCCCACTGACGAATTCGGGCGACAGCACGTTCCCTTTGCGGACAAACACGACAATCGAATCGTAAGGTATGAGCTTGCGGAGCCTTATCGAGAGCAGGGAGAGAGTTTCGTCCAAGCGGAGTGAATTTCCAAGTTCCTGGTTGAGCTCGAAAAGAGCGTGTGCTTCTTGTCGGGCGGATGCGATGGAAGAAAGGAAATCTGTCTCGTTGCTGCGGCGACGGCTGACGTTAAGCTCAAACCCGGCTGCCGGTTTTTCGCCTCGTTCCACCTTGTAGTCCGGGGAGGTCCTTAGTTTCCCAGCCGACCCCATGCTGCGGACGGCCATGTGTTCCAGTTCCACGTAACGGCGCTGAAGGATCTCGACTACCTTCGGGTCAAATGATATGCCGGACTCCTCGGCAACCTTCTTCATCGCTTCGTCCAGAGGCAAAGCTCGGCGGTACTGGCGATGCGATGCCAGAGCATCCAGGCAATCCACGGCCGCCAGGATACGGGCGCCAATGGGAATCTCTTCTGCTTTGAGCCCGTCCGGGTAGCCGGAGCCATTCCATTTCTCGTGATGGGCCCTTACGATCGGAGCCACCGGGTAGGGGAAGGCTACTCTCTCCAGGATATCCGCACCCACCCCTGGGTGAATCTTCATCTTGTCGAACTCTTCCGGAGTCAGGCGGCCTGGTTTGCTGATGATGTGGTCGGGTACCGCCAGCTTACCAATATCGTGCAGCAGAGCCGCGGCTCGAAGAGCATCCGTCTCTTGCTCGTCCAGCCCCATCTCTTTCGCAATCTCGAGCGCATACGTACGCACCCGATGCAGATGCTCATGGGTGGTGCGATCCTTGGCGTCAATGGCGAGGGCCAGAGCTTCAATCGTGCGCAGGTGCAGCGCAGAGACCTGTTCCACATGCCGCTTTTCGGCTTCTACTTGCAGCTTCTCGACCTCGACGCGTTTCTTCTCATCTTCCAGTCGCCCCAGGTAAAGATGATAGGAACGGTAGATCCAATACATGACGGGCAGGATCAGAAGCGTACTCTGCCAACCAACATAGTGGCTGGAGAAGCTGACGAACCCCACCAACGCGGCACCAACCATGTAGTACGGAAATGACCAGAAGTATGTTTCCATCCAGACTCGGCGCAGCGACTTTTCCTCCGTCAGCGCGATCACCACGGAGACCGGCAGAGTGTTGCTCAGAAAGTACGCGCAGGCAGCCACCACCAGGAGCAGAGGCATGCTGTTTTTGAGAAACCCCGCCGATAAGTGGCAGGCAATGTAAGTCAGGTACACGGCGTTGCAAGTCATGCTGAAGATGTTGAAGACAACTTTCAACGGTTCCGGTGAATGCTTTATTTTCCAGAGTGTTTGCACCAGGGCCGAAGCGCAACCGATAACTAGAGTTTCCGGTAGAGAGAGGTCCAGAACGCCAAGCAGGATGAAAAGAAAGTGCACCGACATAGTGCCATCGATGCCCGGCAACCGCACCTTCATTGTGGCGGCCAGAACCGCGATCAACAGGTAGCACGCAAACTTCAGCGGATCGTGGGAGTGCCAATGGAACAGAGCCGTCCCCAGCACTGCGGCTCCGGCCGCTGCGGTAACCACGATGAATGCTCTTGCCTTTGTCGGCATCGAAAGACTAGCTTAGCAATACCAACGCCAGAAAGACATGGAGTAAACAGTACGGGCGATTACGGAGGGTCTCCAATCTCCGGAATGAGCAATCTATCCTATTGAAAATGAGAGCGGGCTACAGCCTCAGTAAGTCTTCGGCAGTTACCAAAGTAACTACCCGTGTCGTTTCGAGCGACTTAATTGAGCTTATGGCCCCTGAGGGTGAAGCCTACTTCCATGCAGATCCATATATGAAAGCAACGGTTCGGCCCTAATCCCGAGTTCCCTGTAACTGGAAGTTACGATCGGAGGGTGACAATCTGTCCCCGACTGGCTCAACCATGGGACAACCTGTCCCAAGGACCACTTCTTTACTTTTTGTTGGGTCGCTAATCAACAGGTTAGAAGCGAGCGCGGTTGGTGCGGCACGTGCATGTAAAAGATGTCAAAGCGTACGTGCTCTTATACAGCTACCGATCAAACCGCTGAGACTAGAATAGGAATCTACCGATGAGATATATGAAGTGCATTAGCGCCGTTTGGAGCAGAGCATTACCTGCGGCGTGCGCGGTGATCCTGAGCGCCAGCTTGGCGTTTGCCGGGTCGCCCAAGATGTCCAAAGACTTGGAGGGAAAATCCGGCCAGGTCGACGTGATCGTACAGTTCACGCACGCGCCGACCGCGAGGCAAAATCAGAAGGTGCTGAACCGTGGCGGAAAGCTCAAACGGGAGCTCAGCCTGGTGAAGGGTGGCGCTTACTCGCTGCCCGCATCGGCGCTGGCTGGTCTGGCGGCTGATCCGGATGTGGCCTATATCTCGCCCGACCGCAGTTTGTCAGGTCACCTCAACAATGCAGCAGCGGCAGTCAACGCGACCTACGCCTGGTCTCGGGGTTTGGACGGCAGCAACATAGCCGTGGCGGTCATTGACAGCGGCATCCAGGACAGCACTCGTAAGAACACGGGAAACGCCGACCTGCAGCAATCGAGGTCCAGTCTCTCGCGCGTCGTTTACAGGCAGTCATGGGTAAACGATGCAGCTGGGACTCTGGACGCTTATGGGCATGGGACCCACGTGGCCGGAATCATCGCCGGTAACGGCTCCAGTTCGACGGGGTCGCAATATATAAAGACGTTCCAGGGAATTGCTCCCAACGTCAATCTGGTAAACCTGCGCGTCCTCGACGCGAAGGGCATGGGAACGGACAGTTCCGTCATCGTTGCGATCCAGACCGCCGTCCAACTGAAAAACAGATACAACATTCGGGTGATCAACCTTTCCCTGGGGCGCCCGGTCTTCGAAAGTTACACTGTGGACCCGCTCTGCCAGGCGGTAGAGGCGGCTTACCGGGCAGGGATCGTGGTTGTAGTAGCGGCCGGCAATGACGGCAGAGACAACTCGGCAGGGACCAACGGGTACGCCACCGTTACCTCTCCTGCGAATGACCCCTACGTCATTACTGTGGGCGCCATGAAGTCGATGGGAACTCCCACGCGCGCCGACGACTTGATTGCTACCTACAGTTCCAAGGGGCCAACGGCAATTGACCATATCGTGAAGCCCGACATCGTGGCTCCGGGCAATCTGCAGGTATCGCTGAACAGTTCAGGCGGCAGCCTCCCTTCGACGTTTCCTGGCAAAGTTGTTCCGATAAGCTTCTACCACAACGGCAACAACTCAACGATTTCGCCGGCGTATTTCACGTTGAGCGGAACCAGCATGGCCGCACCGGTAGTCAGCGGCGCCGCGGCATTACTTCTCCAGGCGCAGCCAAAGCTAACGCCGGACCAAGTGAAGGCGCGGCTGATGAAGACGGCCTGGAAGGCTTTCCCGTCCTCCAGCAGCTACATAGATCCAACGACGGGCATTACCTACACCAGCCAGTACGACGCGTTCACGATTGGAGCCGGCTACTTGGACATTCAGGCCGCCCTGTCGAGTACCGATCTCAGTTCCGGTGCTGCGAAATCACCCACCGCGCAGTATGACCCGGCGACGAACAGCGTCTACTTCGTCAACGACTCGTCGGCCATGTGGGGCAGCTCGGCCATGTGGGGCTCTACCGCCGTTTGGGGTGCCAATGCTTTCGTGGGTAGCCAATCGGCCATGTGGGGCAGTTCCGCCATGTGGGGAAGCTCGGCCATGTGGGGTAGCAGCACCACGCAGGGGTTCAGCGCCATGTGGGGTTCGAGCGCGATGTGGGGCAGCAGCACCGCAGCCGGCGGTGAGTCTACCAACATCCTCATCAACGGGGAGAACTAACCGAGTCGACTTAGGAGTGGGAACTATGAACGTAAGTCGCCGCAGCCGTGGGGAGGACAAGGCGACTTCGGGGAGTGAGAATTCCTACTAAGCTACTGGACAGAATGGCGGGGACGACGAGACTCGAACTCCTGACCTCTTCCGTGACAGGGTAGAGTTCAGGAGAATCCTCGTTTTCTTGAGAGCCGAGCTATCTTATGCGGTCTTCCCGGTACTCCCTCTTCCTGCGTCACTCTCGTTCAACAGTGCGCGGACTTTGCGCGCCAATTCAATTGGAAGAAATGGCTTTTCCAGGTAGCCGGCGTCGTGCGGGAGGTGGGTTGTCTGGCCGATTGTGTCTTCCGCATAGCCGGAGATGAACAAGAACCGCATCTCTGGCCGTAACAGAGTTGCTTTTTTCAGCAACTCCAATCCATTCAGCCTCGGCATCATGATATCGCTGACCACGAGGTCGATGTGGCCAGGATTGTTCTGCAAAATCCGAATCGCCTCAGTGCCGTCCTCCGCCGCAAGTACGGTGTAGCCGCGTTTTCCCAAACACACGGAAATCAACCTGAGCAGGGCTGGTTGGTCCTCGACCACGAGCACCGTTTCGGTGCCGGAGAGGATCTCCATCGGTGGTGTCTCATCTTCTACTTCTGCTTCTACCTTCAGTTCGGCCATTGCCGTCGGAGGCAGGTAAATGCGGAAC
>JADGNP010000391.1 GCA_017883425.1 Candidatus Sulfotelmatobacter sp.
TAGGGCATCAAAAGCTGCATTTTCTGGATTGTCGAGTACAGCAGCGGATTGTTGGGATCGGTGATAATTTGCGATGCGTTGGACTGGTTGGGGTCCGCGAACGGATTGAGCACGAAGGATGCCAGGTCCGCCAATTGATCATTGGTGTAGTGTTCGACCTCCGGTCCCAGATGATTGATACTACCGGCGTTGGCGAAATAGAGATGTGTTCCCTTCTTGCCGATATAGGAGGCATCGAACACCAGGTTCCAGCGAGTCTCGTGCTGAACTCCAAGGCTCCAGCTCTGCTCGTAGGGCACTTTGTTGCTGATAGTACGAATGGGTCCGTATCCACCATAGCCCACGTCGTTTAACAGGCCGAGGCTGCTGCCCGGAGGCTGAATCGGTCCGTTGGGATACGGATTGCTCATTCTGGCGGCGGGCGTGGCCCCGTCTCCCCCGAACGAGGTCACTAAGTAGGATAGCTGGTCGAAGCCCTGCTGCCCAACGCCTGAGGTCCCGGCAACCGCGCCTCTCCAGGCAGAGTAGTAGATGCCGTATCCCCCGCGAACGACGGTGTTGTGGAGCGCGCGGTAGGCGAAACCGAAGCGTGGCTGAATATTCTTGAAGTCGGCCGCGTAGGAATGCCGGTCACTGGAACTGGCGAACCTCTCGCCGCCCCGAAGGGGTTGGCCATTGAGAGTGATGGGGGAAACGGCGTTCGGGTCGAGCCAGTTCAACTCATTGTTCCGCTCGGTGCGGGGCAAAACCAGCTCGTAACGCAGGCCGAGATTCAGAGTCAGCTTGTCGTTCGCCTTCCAGTTATCCTGGACGAATCCGCCAAACTCGAAGTTCTGACTGGCGACCGAGTTTGGAATCTCGTACATGCCCCACGAGTTCGGTTGTACGCCGATCAGAAAGCTTGCCATCCCGTCTCCGCCGTGTGGGTCACAGTTCACGTCAGGGGGATTCGGCGTGCAGCCGATATCGTAGTTCGCAGTGCCGGTCTGATCGAAGCTGTAGTATCCGCCAGGAGCGTAGTTGGGCTGTGTGAAGTTGAGGCGATGCAGCCGCCCTTCTGCACCGAACTTGATCTCGTGCGCGCCCTTTACCCAATCCAGAGTTCCGATGAGGTGATGGGTCTCTTGCCCCTGCTTGGCGTAGCTATAGAGTTCGGTGCCAATGTTGTTGTAGGGCCCGGCGGAGCCGTAGTTACCGCCGATGCCGACAGCCGGGAACCAGTCGTAACCGGAGGATTTCATATACGACGGCTCTCCGAGCAGGTCTACAGCGGAGGTCCCCTTAGGGAACGTGCCCGCATTGCTGGGATAGAAATATGTGCCACGAGAAACACCGTAGGAAATGTTGAGCAGCACGGTGGGGCTGAACATATGGTTGTCATTCAGGGCAAACATGTGGGCGGTGCCTGTAACTGGGCCACTCGAGCAAGGGTCAGCGAAGTTACCAAAGCAGTTGAAAGGCGTTGAATTGCTGGCCTGTTGCGAGTATTTCGCGCTGAGCAGGTTCTTCTGGCTGAAACGATGATCGATTTTCAGGTCCCACTGATTGTTGCTGCTCTTGGTTGAGCCTGAGTCGACGCGATTGAAGAAAGGATCGTAGCTCGAACTGCCGACGTTCCGGTTTGGCTCGGGGAAGTACTGCATGAGCTTGAAGGCCACCGGGTCGATCAGGTTTCCCGGTCCCGAAGGGAGGCGATAAGGAGCGCCACCCGGATCGTTAGCCAGGATCACGTTGCCGGGATGGTTCGCGTCCACCGTGCTGGTGTAGGTTGCAAGATTGTTGTTTGGGATGGGTGCCAGGCGTCTTGCGCCGCCCACGGCCGAATCGTAGTTCCCGGAGTAGGGGTCCCAGAGTTGGCCGTCCTGGCTGGAGCACACTCCCTGGGCGTCGAACGTTCCACCGTTGTTTCCGCAGACCTCGCCAAAATCACCATTCCGTTCGGCGTCGCTGGGCACTCCGTAGAAGACCGGTCCCGCGGCCGAGGTCAGGCGCATACCCTCGTAGTCGAAGAAGAAGAAAGTCTTGTTCTTGATGATCGGCCCGCCAATCGTTCCGCCAAAATTGTTGCGGCGCAGCGCGGGGATCGGCAGCCCCTCCTGATTGTTGAAATAGCTATTCGCGTCCATCTTGTAGTGGCGCAGAAATTCATACCCGCTGCCATGAAACTTGTTCGTGCCAGAGCGAGTGACGAGATTGATGATGGTGGCGCCGCTGAAGCCGAATTCGGCGCTGAAATTCGATTCCTGGACCTTGAACTCTTCGACGGCATCTACCGAGGGCGTGTAGGTGTCCACGCGAATGCCGCTATTCTGCTCATAGTTCGTGGTCGTGACCCCATCCATGAGGATGTCGGCAGTGGCATTCCGGCTGCCATTCGAGATGAAGTTGTTGGCGGAGCACCCCATGCACGCCGCGTCCACTTCCGTGACACCGGGAGCGAGGAATGCCAGATTGAAAACGCCTCTTCCATTCAGGGGGAGGTCATTAATGAACTTCCGGTCCACCACCTGCCCGCTGACCGCGTCCTGGGTACCGAGCAATGGAGCGGACGTGGAGACAGTGACGGTCTCGAGAGTGCCCAAAACCGAGATCGCGAAATCCACACCCACGTTCTGGCTGACGTCGACTCTAATCCCGGTTCGGTTCTGTTCTTTGAACCCGGAAGCCTTGACCGAGATGTTATATGTGCCGGGCGCCACCGAACGAAAAAGGAAGCGTCCATTGGTGTCGGTTTTGGAAGTGAAGGTGAAGCCTTTCTCCGCATCCACTAACGTCACGTCCGCTGCGGAGATCAGACCTCCCGTCTGGTCGGTGACCACGCCCGTAACAGACCCGGCATAAAGCTGGGCTTGAGCGGGAACGGCCAACTGGAAGAAGATCAGAAAGGCCACGAGAGATATGACGGCAACAATGCGCAGGATCGATGTTCTACGGGTGCCGGATGCGAGGTGGGACAAAGTGGATTCGGTCATTGCAGTCTCCTTGATTCTCTAGTCTCTGTTTTCGCCGGTGCGCCGGTCATGCCACGTTGCAGAGCGCGGCGCGAGGCCTCTTAGGGCAACGGTGCCTCGACTTCCTCAAGCACCCAGTGATCGGGCGACTCCAGATGACAGTCATAGCCATAAAATCGATCGTTAAAAATGTGCTGGAACAGGCAGGCGCGCTGGCCGCGCATAATGGGATTGCCTTCCACGGGCTGGAAATCGCCGTCGGGCGAGTCCGCAGCGAAGATCTTTACCTGCCACTCGCCTTCGGGGTCGTCGGTGTAGCGGTGCGGATAAATCTCGGTGGCCAGATAGTAAGTGCCGGTCTTCTTTCCCCCGACGCTGACCGCATCTTTGACATACAGCAACGTGGGAGCCGCGATTGTCGTTTCGGACTTGAGCAGGAGTTTTTCGGGAGCCTTGTCCAGGTCGACGACGGAATCGGCACTCTTGCTGAGGATCTCGAAATGATCCTTGTCGTTGCCGCGATAGAAAGTGAGATAGAACCGTCCTGTGCGTGAATCATGGAAGAGATTCGGATTCTGGTTGCGCTGGTTGGGAACACCCGGCACCAGAATTTTCACCTCGGTAAGATGAAGTCCATCGCGGGAACTGGCCAGCACGATGTGGCTGCTCGGGGTGTCGTATTCTCGGGTGATCGCGAAATAGAGCAGGTCTTTGTCCTTCGCGTCAGCTCCTGCAAGGACCGAGGGCCAGCGAGCATTCGTCCACAGTGGATTCTGATCGTACTTGGTCCACGTCACCAGATCGTTGCTACGGGCCAGGCCGATGCCGCGGCCTTCGTTCAGCCCGTACCATCCCCAGTAGCGGAATCCTCCGCGCTTCAGTTCCAGCACCGACATGGTGTGAGGGAACTCGTCGCCTTCCCACTTTTGCGCGTCGGGGAGCACGTGGCGCGGTGTTGTGAGCTTGAGGTACGGCACAGCCTTGGGGTGCTCCTGCGAAAAACCAGCTCCTCCCATGGCAAGCACGAAAAGCGTCACTGCAATCAGAACCCGAACCTTATGAATAGCGCTGAACATGTATGCTCCTCATCGAAATTCACTGATGTCGCTTATTTCTGGTCTGCCATCGCGCTATTGATCGCGTTCCACAACGAGTCTGCGTGTGGATCGTAAGGAACCATGTCGATGGCAAACTCCCAATAAAAGCCTCCGCCTACCCACTTCGAAACGCCGGGATGGATGGCGTAGTGACGCTGCACAAGATCCTTCACAACTGCGTTAGACGGTTTCGTTTCCGACCAACCGAACTCCGAAATGCCCAGCTTGGAGTTGGGAAACATAGTCGCAAGCTGACTGAAAACGCGCTGCCACTCGGGCTTGTACCCGTCGCAGTCCAGTTCGTAATAGCTGACCAGAAGGTAATCCAGACCATTTTTCATGCGAGCGGGAACATTAGCGTTCGCCCAAGTGAACATCTCGTTGGCAGCAGGCCTGTGACACGGCGTGTTGTAGTAGAGAGTGAGCGCCGTGACCTTGCCTTGGGACTTCAGGTAGTCATAGGCCTCGGTCATCTTGGCCACGACGTCAGCTTGGGAAGTGGAGTCTACAGACGCTTTCGGCGAACAGTCTTTCGTGTCGCCGAAGAGCCACTCGCCATTGATCTCATTTCCTACTTCCCAGATGTCGACGAACGGGGCCAGCGTGGTCGCGTAAGCTTTGAAACGATTGAGGTGTTCCGCTGGGGTGAAGCACTTCATGTAGAAAGAATCCACGGGCTGTCCGAAAACGTATCCCATGCTCTTGATCTGCCGGGTGGGATCGAGGTAGGAGGTTGCGGAGAAGTATCCGTCCTTATTCCCGGGTGTGTAGACGATCCTTACAGTGGGCTTCACTGATAGATTTCGCAGTGAGTCAAGCACCTTTACAAGGAATGCACTGTCGCGAATATCGTTCTTATTGTCGACGGTCACACCATGGATTGGCTCGGGCATGAAGGTCTGTGCATGGCAGGACACGCAGAGCGCGAAGATGACGGCTATGATGGCCGGTGTCCGCCTCTGCCTCCGTATCCTCCGTCTTCCGTAGTCTTTTCCCGACGTCATTCCGACCTCACGCTGTCCGGCTGGGTACGGCTACGACTCCATTTTCACGATTCAAAATCGTGGCGTTCGTGATGATCGGCCGAGCCCAGAAGCCGACGCTGAGAACGCATCCGAACGTTAAGTACAGAAAAGCGATGCCCGAGCGAAGCCCCGCGAAATCTCCGATGCGTCCGATGATCAACGGCACTACCGCTCCGCCCATAATTCCCGTGCTTAGAATTCCCGCGAAAGGACCGTGGTGTTCGGAGACGGAATTCAACGCCAGGGAGACCAGCACCGGCCACATGATTGAAGCGAAAAGTCCGATGGCCGGGAACGCAATTAAGGAAACGCGGGCGGGGCCGAACAGCGCCGCCGTGAGGCAAAGCAACGCACCAACGGAAAATCCGATCAGTACCTTGCGGCTGTCGAA
>JADGNP010000048.1 GCA_017883425.1 Candidatus Sulfotelmatobacter sp.
GCGCGCCAATACAGATATACCGCAATCGAAGGCGAGTCAAATGAATAAAGGTTCTCGCTCAGCTTGCTGGTTCCGATCACGGGTTGTCGAGCTTCGCTCGACGGACAGCCGAGGGCGGCTGTCCCCACATCAATCTGTCGTGAACCGAGGCACCGCCAAGCGGTTATCCTACCGTCGGTCGCAGATCCACCTTTTTCGTCGTAATCGTCACCCGGGTGGCGGGCAACTTCGGCGGCGGCCAATCCTCGGTGTACGCCTCGACCGTGATCGTCCCCGGAGTCTTGCTGGCCTGCACAATCACTTGTGCCAGACCGTTAAAGAGACTTCGCTTCGGCGCCTTGTCAGACTCCTGGCAGTTGGGGTCGCCGTTGCCCACGCCGATCAGCGCGCCATCGCCGCTGACTTTGAAACTGATCATGTTATCCGCCGTGGGAATGGCCCTACCCTCCTTGTCTAGCACCTCCACGCGCAGGACAGCCACATCCTCGCCGTCCGCATGAATCTCGGTTCGGTCGGCCGTCAGGCGGATCGACTCCGGCTTGCCTGTCGTCTCGCGTTTTTCCACCAGCACGACTTTGCCATCTTTCGTGCCTCGTGCTTCCAGCACGCCCGGTTCGTACTTCACCTTCCACTCCAAATGCGTCAGGGGCTGCACTTTCTGCGAGCCCTGGCTCTTGCCATTCAGGAAGAGTTCCACCGAATCGAGGTTCGAGTGGACCCATACGGAGATCGACTCGCCCTCCCGCTGCTCCCAATTCCAGTGCGGAAACAGATGCAGCACCGGCTCAGAGCCCCACCACGCCTTGTAGTAATAAAAGTTGTCCTTGGGAAAGCCGCACATGTCGACAATGCCAAACTGCGAGTTGATCGAAGGCCAGGCATAGGGAGTGGGCTCTCCACGATAGTCGAATCCGGTCCAGGCAAAGCCTCCCGCCAGCCATTCCCGCGTGGCATAGAACTTCCACCACTCTTCGGCCAGTTCGGCCCATTCGGGATGATTCAAGTCATAAGCGCTGAGCCAGTTGCGCAGCTTGTCGGTCGAATAGATGCCGCGAGTGCAAACCGTACTGGCCGTTTCCGAACCAACGCTGGGCTTTTTCGGATGTGCCTTGTGCCAGTCGTCCGGCACCTTCAGGTTGTAATTGAAACCCATCACATCCAACGCGTCGGGAAAGTGCGTATCGAAGCTTCCGTTGACCGCTGACGTGCAAAGCCGCGTGGGATCGAGTTCATGCGTCCGCGCCACCATGTCCGCGATCACCCGTTCCCCTTGCGGAGTGCTCTGCAGCACCCACTCTTCGTTGCCCATGGACCAGAGAATGACCGCCGGCGAGTTGCGGTAGCGCTTCACCATCAGTTCAAGTTGCGCCATGCCTTCCGCATTCGAACTCATCAGCCGTGTTTCGCACATCATCATCAGGCCCAGGCGGTCGCAAGCCTCTACCCACTCCGGCGTGGGCATGTTATGCGAGGTGCGCACGGCGTTGCCGCCCATATCTTTCAGCACCCCAACCCGGTACCACTGCAACCTGTCGGGAAGAGCCGCACCCACGCCCGCGTGGTCGTGATGATTGCAGGTGCCCTTGATCTTCACCGGCTTGCCGTTGAGGAAGAATCCCTTGTCGGCATCGAAAACTACAGTACGTACGCCGAAACTTACGCGCTCTGCATCGCGCGGCTTCCCGCCGGACTCAACCGTCACCACCGCCGAGTAAAGGTTCGGGGTCTCGGGCGACCAGAGTGCGGGATTCGTCACGTTCGCGCTCGCCGTGAAGGTGGCAGATCCGTCTGGAGCGACGGACTGCGGTGCCGCGTCCGCCGTAGCAACCGCTTTCCCCGCAGCGTCGAAAATCTGCCAGCGCACGCGGCAACTCGCCGGCGGCGTGCCTTCGTTCTGCACCACGGTTCCCAGGCTCAACGTTGCCGCGTTGCCCTTCACGGTAGTCCGAACATAACTGTCCCAGTGTCCGAGATGCAGCGCGTCAGTCTTGGTCAGCCATACATGCCGGTAGAGGCCGGCGCCCTCGTAGAACCAGCCATCGCCAAAGCTCGCGTCCATGCGCACGACCAGGTAGTTCTTGCCGCCGTAGTTTAGAAAGTCGGTCAGGTCAAAGCGGAAGGGCGCATAGCCATTGTCATTGCGGCCCATGAACGACCCATTCAGGAACACCAGCGCACTGCGGAAGGCGCCGTCGAACTCCACCACCACGCGCCGGCCGGCGTCTTGTTTGGGGACATCGAAAACACGGCGGTACCAGCCCACGCTGGTTTCGGGATAGCGGCGGCCCAGCGGTTTGTAGCCGTGACTCTGCAACTCCTCATCGCGCACAAAGGGCAACTCAACCGCCCAGTCGTGCGGCAGGTTCAGCGCTCGCCATTTGGAATCGTCAAACTTTTCCCGGGCAAACTCGAACTCGCCGGTCTTGGCGAAATCCCCCTGACCCTTGCCAAAGCCCAGATCGCGCAGCGGGTCGGTGGCATGTCCCTGAAAAAACTTCCAGCCAAAGTCGAACAGCAGATGCTCGCGCGGAGCCACCGCGGCCAGAGCCTCGGCCGACGCTGCGCCAGGGTAGCCTGCAAGCAAAGCATGGGCGCGGCCCACTGAGCCTGCGACCAGGCTTGAGGCGGAGAGCGCCAGGCCAGAGCGAAGCAGATCGCGACGGGTGAGGTAACGAAGAAGAGAATCCATTCTGTGCCTCTCGGGGGAGATCGAAATTGGACGCCTGTCCGACGCATCAGCCGCGCTTGGGACTCAGCATTATAAAGCCGCGCGGCTGGAAATGGAGAACGTCGCGCTGAACTATTTCCGTGGGCAGGAGGGAACGGGAAGGACTCGGATCGTTCGCCAGGCCAGTTACTTCTGCTCCTTCACTTCGCCCATGCCCACAATCTTCGCCGAGGTGCGGAACTTCTTGTAGTCGCGATATTCCTGATCGCCGTCGATGTTGTAGCCCTTGAACAACGCTACCCGCGCATCCACCTTGAAGGTCAGGTGGCGCGGCAGCCAGACTTCGTCATTCACTCGCGTCTGTTCCAGCATCACGCGCGTGCCTTTGTGGATGCGCGCCAGCACCCATCCCACCGACACCGTGTCGATCGCTTCGATGTCCATCTTGGCCAGTTGCAGATCGCCCTTGTCGATCCACACCCGCCCGTGAAACTTGGAGAGAAACTTCGACTCCTTCATGTGCGGCTCAAACCCCGGTCGCGGTTCGCCGTCGATTACCCAGGCCTCGCGGCCGCCCACCTCTTCCGTGCCCACCAGCTTGAAGTCGTAGGCGTCCGCCACTTCGCGCACGAACTTCCGGCCATCCTCGCGTCCTTTTACTTCCTTCTCTTCCCGCTTCCTGCGATCTTCGTCCGATTCGTTCTTGCGCTTGTCGATGATCTTCTGGATCTTCTCCTCTTCCTTGGCCGCTTCCTTGGCATCGAGCGGCTTGTCGCCTTTTTCGATGAGCCGTTGCACCTGCGCGCCATAGATTTCCAGAATCTCGTAGGTTTTCACCTCGGTGGACTTCGTCTGCCCCTTGCCGTCCAGCTTGTTCTGGACCTCGCGATCGATGTAGGTGTAGTCCCGCTGCCGCTTTTCGTTTTCGATGTCTTTATCTGCGACCACCCGAAACAACTGCCGCATCTGTTCCTGCGAGAGCTTGCCGTCCGCTCCGGTTGTGAGATCGGGGGGAGGGGTTTCGGACGGGCCTGCGACAGCCGGAGACTTGTCCTGCGGGGCTGCAGGGGACGGCTGCTCCTGCTGGCCGACCGCCTGCAGACCGGCCAGCAGCACGGGGATGAGGGCGAGACTTCGAAGCTTCATGATGTAATCTTACGTTCTTAGACGGCATGAAGTTCCGTCGGGATGCCGGCATGCGGCGAGTGGTGCGTGGGCCGTCAGAATAGGGCAGCAGGGAAGAACGATTTGGCCGAGGTTAGGGTGGCCGAACCAGGCGCCTTATCCTCTGGGGCTGCTCAGATCTCCTCGCGCCCCGGCACGGACTGTTCGACCGCCAGCCGGCGGCAGGTGCGCCCAATGATGTCCCGTGTCGAACTAGCGTCCACGAACTGAAAGCCATAGCGGAACGCGCTTCTTTGGCGAACCATCGCGAGAACGTCCACGTCGCCAAAGGGTAGCGTGAATTCCAGGCGAACCACTTCGCCCACTGGAACTTCTATTCCGAGCATGACGGAAATGCCCGATTCGCTGATGTCCACGGTGTGCCCGCGAACGACAGGGCAGTCGCGCGGATAAACGCGGATGTCTACTTCCAGCTTGAACCGGGGATGGCGGCGAGCTTCCACAGGTTCGCGAGTCTGGCCAGTTCCGAGTTGACTGCGCTCTTCCAAACCAAGGATCTCCCGGACTAGAAACTACGCCGGAGCCCACCGGGCCGACCGGTAATCCAGAGTGCGTCCAGCGGCGGTAAAGCAAGCACAAAGGTCCTTCCGTAATGGGACAGGTTGAGAAGAACGATTCGTATCAGGGCATTCGCTTTAGCGATGCCGCCAAAGGGCTTGAGACTCTAACGGCTTTAGCCGCTGAGGGTTTACCCGCCACGGCCGCAGCGGCTAATGCCGAGCGTGCGCTGCGTGCTGATGTGGCATGCCTGAAGGCATGCCCTGATACGAATCGTTCCTCTCAAAGGGCACCACTACCGGTCCTTTCGTAAGCCATCGGCACCAACGACTGGGAACTTTAGGGAGCCTGGGAAGTCAGTCTCTGATCTTGTGGGCCTTCCCTAAACATTCTGCCTGGAAGAGACGCTCGTCCACGCGATGCAGTTTCTTCTCTTGTGCCTTCGTCAGCAGCGAATAGTGCTTGATGTCGAACAGGTGATAGACGATGAACCACACCGGCTGGTCGGTGGTCATCCAGTTCTGCCGGTCGAAGCGCTTCAGATTCACCGGGCCCGAATACCGCCGCAGCGTGCGCTCCCGCCGCAGGTTGAAATAGGCGTTGAAATAGCTCAGCGCCAACTCCCGCAGCGTGCGATAGACCGGTTCGCGCCAGCGGCATCCGGTGTAGTTCGACTTGGCCACCGCGCCCCAGCAGCCATCCTCGCGAAAGATGGCAATCACGTGGTCGGTATCGTGATCAGCCTCGAAATCCAACAGCAACGGAGGATATCCGTTCGCCCGCAACGCCGCCGCGGCGAAGATTGCGCCCTCCAGGCAGTGCGAGGACTCTTCGGCCAGCACCTTCCGCGGCGACCACGCCGTGTCTTCCAGGTGATACGGCATGTCATCCAGAAGCTTCTGGATGCCGTAGGGATTTTTCAAGCTGCGCAGCTTGCGCAGTTCTTTTCCCGTGAAGCCGGGTGTGGGACCAGAGTTGTCAGCGGTCATGGTTTGTGGTTCCGCCATTCGTTCGTCGTGCAGAAGTGTAGCCTAATAAAAGCCAGACCCAGGGGGACGACACCGGAAGCAGTGATCCCTCAGCGCCCTCTGCGGGGTTTCTTTGCGTCCTCTGCGGTTCAGGCTTTTGACCTACCCGGAAAAAACGGCGCCTACCTCGTGCGGTGTTTCGACCAGGACGTCGGGAGGCTCATCCTCGAGCGTATGCGTGGCAAAGCCGTAGGTCACGCCAATCGTCCACAACCCGGCATTGCGCCCGGTGCGCACGTCGACGTGAGAATCCCCCACGATCGCGGCCTGCTCCGGCCGTACGCCGCTCTCCTCCAGCAGTTGGCGCGCGCCCTCGGGATCCGGCTTCTTCGTGGCAAAGCTGTTGCCGCCATACACCTGCGAAAAGAACGGCCCCAGCCCAAGCGCCTCGATGATCGCCCGCGAAGGATTCACCGGCTTGTTCGAAAGCACCGCCATCTTGCGTGGCGTCCCGTTCGCGGAACTCCGAATCGCCGCTAGCGCTTCGGGAATACCTGGGTATACGGTCGTGTGATCGAGCTTGTGTTCCCGATAGTAGGAAAGAAAGAACTCCAGCCCCTTACGAATCAACGCCTCGTCAGCGGCCTCGCCGCCGAGCGCCCGCTGAATCAGGATCGGCGCGCCGTCCCCCACGTAGCTGGCAATGACGTCGTCGGGCAACTCAGGCCGACCTATGTGGCGCAGCGCCGCGTTGACCGAATGCACCAAGTCAAGGCGCGAGTCAATCAGCGTGCCGTCCAGGTCAAAGATCACCAGTTGGATGGAGTGCGGGTCAAAAGCACGGCGCGTACGAATCATCTGCTTCCAGAATAAAGCAACCAGCACTCAGCCGTCAGCATTCAGCCGGTACAGGAGTTCCGCTGAGCCTGTGTGGGTCCGGGGCTCAGACCCGGAGAGGCCGAGCAAAGCTCGGCCGCATTCTCCACTTGCGGCGATCCTATATTTCTGGTAATATCGAAATATGTCGGCATCAACAAGCAAAGCCCCTCCGCCCAGCAAGGCCAGCGAACGCGTCGCCAAATACGCCGACATGTTCTCCGCCATGGGCACCGAGCCTCGCCTGCGCATCATGCAGTTGCTGCTGACTGCGCATCCCGAAGGACTCGTGGTCAGCGACATTCAGGGCGAACTCGAAATCCCCAACTCGACCCTCTCTCATCACTTGGACAAACTGAGGACCGAAGGCCTGGTCCAAGTGCAGCGGGAAGGCACTTTTCTTCGTTACACCGCGAACACCAGCGCCCTGCAGGAATTGCTGCAGTTCCTCTATGCCGAGTGCTGCACCCGCAATCAAGCCCTCAAACCCCAGGACATCATTCAAATCTGCAAATAGGAGCCATTTCATGAGCACTACGGAGACCCCCGACATCAAGGAAGTCGTCAAACAGAAATACGGCGAAGCCGCTTTGCGCGTGAAGTCCGGAGGCAGTTCCTGCTGCGGCGGCGCTACGGCCACCAGTGGCTGCGATCCCATCACCACCAACCTCTACGACGCTGCGCAGGCCGGACAGATCCCGGAAGAGGCGCTGCTGGCCTCGCTCGGCTGCGGCAATCCCACGGCGCTGGCCCAGTTGAGCCCCGGCGAGATCGTCCTCGATCTCGGTTCCGGCGGCGGCATCGACGTCCTCCTTTCCGCGCGCCGCGTTGGCCCCACCGGCAAAGCCTACGGCCTCGACATGACCGAGGAAATGCTCGCACTGGCCAACGAAAACAAGCGCAAAGCGGGCATCGAGAATGTCGAGTTCCTGAAGGGCGAGATCGAGAACATCCCGCTGCCCGACAACTCTGTCGACGTCATCATCTCCAACTGCGTCATCAATCTTTCGGCCGACAAAGACAAAGTCCTGCGCGAGGCCTTCCGCGTCCTGAAGCCGGGCGGGCGTTTCGCCGTGTCCGATGTCGTCACCCGCGGAGAGATGCTGCCCGAAATCCGCCAGAGCGTGCTGGCATGGGTAGGTTGCATCGCTGGCGCGCTGGAGGAGAACGACTACCGCAGCAAACTGGCAGCGGCCGGCTTCGAGCAGATTGACATCGAGCCCACCCGTATTTATCGGGCGGAAGATGCGCTCGAATTTCTCTCCGGTCAGCGAATTGACGTGAACGTTGTCGCCGCGCAAGTGGACGGAAAGTTTATGAGTGCCTTCCTACGCGCCGTGAAACCAAGCCGCGCACAGCAGGCGTGCTGCGGTCCGACGTGCTGCAACTGAGCGGGATCGAGAGCGACGGTGATGCAAGCACACTACAACATTCTGTTCCTGTGCACCGGCAACTCGGCGCGTTCCATCATGGCCGAGGCCATCACGAATCAGAAAGGTCAGCCGAACTTCGTGGCCTTTAGCGCGGGCAGCCACCCTGCGGGAGCAGTTCGCCCCGAGGCGCTGCGGCAACTGGAAGCGGCTCACCTGCCGACGCTTGGCCTTCGCAGTAAGAGTTGGGACGAGTTCGCCAAACCGGACGCTCCGTGGCTCGATTTCGTTTTCACCGTTTGTGACAATGCCGCGAACGAAGTCTGCCCAGTGTGGCCGGGCCAACCGATGACCGCCCATTGGGGTATCCCCGATCCTGCCGCCGCGCAGGGGACAAGGGAACAGGTGGAGAAGGCTTTCCGCGAGGCTTTCTTTCTGCTGGACCGAAGGATCAGCCTGTTCCTCAGCCTCCCGCTCTCTACCCTGGACCGGTTCTCGCTCAAGAAAGAAATCGACAACATCGGCCGGCAATGAACTTCAACCTGCGCGCTCGCCGCAGGCCCACGCGCTGCCACTGAGGCCCGGAGGCAAATGAACACCAATGTGATGTCCCGTCTCAGCTTCTTGGATCGCTTCCTGACGCTATGGATTTTCACCGCCATGCTGATTGGCGTAGCGGCCGGCTGGGCGCTCCCCGGGATCGTGCCTTTTCTGAATCGCTTCAGTGTGGGCACCACCTCGATTCCCATCGCTGTCGGCCTAATCCTGATGATGTATCCGCCACTGGCCAAAGTCCGGTATGAAGAACTCGGCGAAGTCTTCCGCAACAAAAAAATCCTCATCCTTTCGCTGGTGCAGAACTGGGTGATTGGCCCGCTGCTGATGTTTGCTCTGGCCATCATTTTCTTGCGCGGTTACCCGGAGTACATGGCAGGCCTCATCATGATTGGGCTGGCGCGCTGCATCGCCATGGTGATCGTGTGGAACGAACTGGCCAAGGGCGACACCGAATATGCCGCCGGCCTGGTGGCCTTCAACTCCGTTTTCCAGGTGCTGTTCTATTCGGTGTATGCCTGGGTGTTTGTCACCAAGCTGCCGGAGTGGTTTGGATTGCACGGTTCGGTGGTGAATGTGTCGATTCGCGACATTGCCCGGAGCGTCTTCATTTATCTGGGGATTCCCTTCCTTGCTGGGATGATCACGCGCTTCCTGCTGGTGCGTGCGCGCGGAAAGCAGTGGTATGAGAAACGCTTCATCCCACGAATCAGCCCCATCACGCTCATCGCCCTCCTGTTCACCATCGTCGTAATGTTCTCGCTGAAGGGCGGATACATCGTGCGACTGCCCCTCGACGTGGTGCGCATCGCTATTCCACTGCTGATTTACTTTGTGGTGATGTTCCTGGTGTCGTTCTACATGGGACGCAAACTGGGAGCGGATTACTCGAAGACGGCGACCTTGTCGTTTACGGCGGCCAGCAACAATTTCGAACTCGCCATTGCGGTCGCAGTGGCGGTTTTTGGCATCAACTCTGGTGCAGCCTTTGCGGCGGTCATCGGCCCGCTGGTCGAAGTTCCGGCGCTTATCGGCCTGGTGAACGTTGCGCTGTACTTTCAGCGGCGCTACTTCGGGCAGAATGCCGCAAACGCGCAGGCCGAGCCGTTACTCGAGCCTGCAGGAAAGGCGTGAGTGCGTCGTCCTGATCCTCAGATGGCACGGCAGTGGGTTCCATGGTCCGACCGCCCGACCTGCACGGAAACTGGTAATGGTGCAGTTTAAGTTTCTCCGATGGCATCTTTGCGCCCTTTGCGAATCCTTGGCGTACTTTGCGGTTTAAGATCTTCTCCCGCAAAGCTCACAAAGAAAACCTTCGAAATCCGCTAAGGAGGTGGCAGCCGCTATTCAGAACTGCACGCCTACCGGAAAACTTCTGTGCTTTTCCAACCTTCGGTTACCATTTACAATCCAACAGGTTCCAGCAGCCGGTCGAATCCCAAGACGGCTGCCAGGAATCTAACTGAAGCAGAACCCAGGAACCGGATGGCCACGACGAAGACTGACCCCAAGCTGGCCATGACGGCCAACGGCGCGAAGAAGAGCAAGCTTTATGAGGGGCTTACGCGCGAGCAGCTCATCCAGGTCTACCGTCTCATGTACACCTCCCGGCGTATCGACGACCGGGAGATCCTCCTCAAACGCCAGCAAAAAATCTACTTCCAAATGTCCGGGGCCGGCCATGAAGGCATCGGTGTAGCCGCTGGCCTGGTGCTGAAGTCGGGCTACGACTGGTTCTATCCGTATTACCGCGATCGCGCCCTGTGTCTGGCGCTCGGGGTCAAGCCCTACGAAATGTTCTTGCAAGGTGTGGGTGCGGCGGACGATCCCAGTTCCGGCGGGCGCCAGATGCCCTCGCATTGGAGCTATCCCCAACTGCACATCGTGACCCAGTCGTCGCCGACGGGTTCGCAGATTCTGCAGGCCGTCGGCTGCGCCGAAGCCGGACGCTATCTGGCGCGGCATCCCAAGGCCGCGGAAGTTCCCGCCTCCAATTCCGCAGACTACCGCCAGTTTAAGAATGTCACCTTCCAGGGCGATGAAGTGACCTACGTTTCGCTCGGGGACGGCACCTCCAGCGAAGGTGAGTTCTGGGAGGCCATGAACGCCGCCGCTCTGGGCAAGCTCCCGGTGATCTTCTGCGTCGAAGACAACGGCTACGCCATCTCGGTGCCCGTGGAAGTCCAGACCGCAGGCGGAAGCATTTCGCGCCTGGTCTCTGGCTTCCCGCACTTCCATTTCGAAGAAGTCGACGGTACCGATCCCGTGGCCAGCTACGCCGCATTCCAGCGTGCCACGCGCTACTGCCGCGAGGGACATGGTCCCTCCTTCGTCCACGCCCATGTGATCCGCCCCTATTCGCATTCTCTGTCGGACGATGAGCGCCTGTACCGTCCCGACGCCGAGCGCGAACGGGACGCCCAGCGCGATCCGGTCACGCGCACCCAGTTGTTCCTTTTGCGCGAAGGCATCCTCGACGAGAAGGGCATCAACCAGCTCGAGAAGGAAGTTGAAGCCGAGTTACTGGTGGCGGTTGATTCGGCACTCGAAGCGCTTCCGCCCGCTCCCGAAAGCATCTTGAAATTTGTGTATTCGCCCGATCTCGATCCCGCGTCGTCCGCGTTCGACACGCAGCCTGTGGTGCCGGAAGTTCCAGCCGACGGCAAGAAGCCACCCGGCAAGACCATGGCTGACCTGATCACCACGACCCTGCGCGACGAAATGAAGCGCGATGAGCGCATCGTGATCTTCGGCGAAGACGTTGCCGACTGCAGCCGCGAGGAGTACTTGAAGCGCAAGCTGGTCAAAGGCAAGGGTGGAGTCTTCAAACTCACCTTCGGCCTGCAGAACGAATTCGGCAACGATCGCGTGTTCAACGCTCCGCTTGCCGAAGCTGCCATCGTGGGACGCGCCACCGGCATGGCGACTCGCGGTCTCAAGCCGGTTGTGGAGATTCAGTTCTTCGATTACATCTGGCCCGCGATGATGCAGATTCGCGACGAGCTCAGCGTGATCCGCTGGCGCTCCAACAATGGATTCTCCTGCCCCGTAGTGATTCGCGTCGCGATCGGCGGATATCTGACCGGCGGCGCTATCTATCACTCGCAGTGTGGAGAGAGCGTCTTCACGCACATTCCTGGCCTGCGCGTGGTTTTTCCGTCGAACTCGCAGGATGCTGCCGGACTGTTGCGCACCGCTATCCGCTGCGACGATCCAGTGCTGTTTCTCGAACACAAGCGCCTCTATCGCGAGTCCTTCGGCCGCGCCGCCTATCCCGGCCCCGACTACATGATCCCGTTTGGCAAGGCGAAGATCGTCCATCCCGGCACCGACCTGACCGTGATCACCTACGGCGCCGTCGTGCCCCGCGCGCTGCAAGCGGCACAGAAACTCGAACGCGAACAGGGAGTGAAGGTCGAACTGATCGATCTGCGCTGCCTGAATCCATTCGACTGGGACACTATCGCCGCGTCGGTCGCCAAGACGAATCGCGCGCTCGTCGCCTACGAAGACACGCTGAGCTGGGGCTACGGTGCGGAGATCGCGGCCCGCCTCGCCGACCAACTCTTCGACCAACTCGATGCCCCCGTCCGCCGCGTCGCCGCCAAAGACGTCTTCGTCGCCTACCAGCCCATCCTGGAAGACGCGATCCTTCCCCAGCCCAACGATCTATTCCTCGCGATGAAAGAACTGTCGGAGTACTGAAAAGCAGTAGCCAGTGTCCAGTTGCCAGTAGGAAGCCTGTGGCCGCGGACTGCGCGGATCAACACAAAGTCTTTGGGATATCCGTGCTGATCCGCGTAAATCCGTGGCCGTCCTTCTTCTATTCCCCGAACACCATGCTGTAGATCCCGCCGCCGAGGGCGCCGCCGATCAGCGGCGCTACCCAGAACATCCATAACTGTTGCAGTGCCCACCCGCCAGCGAAGATCGCAGGTCCGGTGCTGCGCGCAGGGTTCACTGACGCATTTGTGACAGGGATGCAAACCAGATAAATGAGCGTCAGGCAGAGCCCGATGGCAATGGGCGCGAATCCCTTGGGCGCGCGGCTGTCGGTAGCCCCCATGATTACGATAAGGAAGAATGCCGTCAGCACAACTTCGGCAACGAACCCCGCCAGCAGGGAATAGCCTCCGGGAGAATTCGCGCCGTAGCCGTTGGACGCGAAGCCGGAGTGCACATCGAAGCTGGCCGACCCGCTGGCGATGACGTAGAGCACTCCTGCCGCCGCAATCGCGCCCACGACCTGTGCGATCACGTAGGGCAACAAATCGGAAGCAGGGAAGCGCTTGCCGACGACCAGTCCCAAACTCACCGCCGGATTCAAATGGCACCCGGAGATGTGTCCGATGGCAAAAGCCATGGTCAGAACGGTAAGCCCGAACGCGAGGGCGACGCCGGCGAATCCGATGCCAACGGTGGGAAAGCCGGCAGCGAGCACGGCTGCACCGCATCCGCCAAACACCAGCCAGAACGTTCCAAAGAATTCTGCTGCAGCACGTTTACCGATGGGCATGGGGGATCTCCTTAAAGCTTTACATATGGGGAATGTAACGTTGTGGGCCCGAGGTCTTGCGAGCCCAGAAGAGTAGCACAAGAAAATGGGAATCAGAAGGACCCCGGTTTCGGAGCCGACTCCGCCCAACAAGTGATCGCTGAAGTCGGAGCGGTATTGACCAACATTCCCAAAGACTCGCCCGCGTACGGCGAGGAATTCTTTGGTCCGGTGGCGTCAATCTTCCGGGTGAAGGATCAGGATGAGGCGATCCGCATTGCCAACGACGTGCGCTTCGGCCCGGGGGCGAGCGCGTGGACCAACAATGACAAGGAGCGCGAGCGCTTCATCAACAAACTGGAAGCCGGGATGGTGTTCATCAACAAGATGGTCGCCTCCGATCCGCGCGTTCTTTTCGGCGGCGTGAAGCAGTCCGGCCACGGGCGGGAGCTCGGAGCCCACGGCATCCGCGAGTTCGTGAACGCCAAGATGGTGTGGGTGGCATAGCACGAGCGGGTTAGAATCGCACACGCGCTCATTCTCAAGCGGTGGCGGGCGCGCCGCACACAAACCGATGTTCGTGCTCCGCCGCGAATTTCAAGAGACGAGAGTACTGTCTTCCCAGGGACGCCTCTCGCCACAAGAAATAATTGGTCCGGATTACCAGAGACAGGAGCAACTGCCGCCAGAGGTCAGAGGCCGCTCCTGACGAACTGCCGCCGACGTGCTGGAGAACTTCATGGGTTACGGTAGCCCATGCGCCTGTGCCAAAGAACGCCGCCTCAAATTGCCGTTCCAAGCGGTCATCCGCCGAGGGTATCTCGCGATATTCCAAGGCTAGCGCGGGAAGCGACGAGAGCAGCAGGACAAATGCATCGTAAAGCCGGGGTACACCCCGGATGGGATGCTCCCAATCGATGACCGACGCTTTCTTGACGCCGCTCTGCCAAAACACGTTCTCTATCGTGAAATCACCGTGGGCGCACAGGTCTTCGTGGGACCACCTGTTGGTTTCGACGGCCAGGGTTTGTTCTATTTCCGAACCCAGGCTCATACCACTTGGAATCTTGTACCATTCCGGATCAATCTCGCGTGATGCAACGCTCCCCTTGAGGACATCCGGTACTTTCGCCGCGATCTCGACACACTGAGACAGTTCGTTCCGCAGGAAATCCAACCGCCCCCTGCGAGACCGCAAGAAGATGAGTTCGGACAGCGGTCGTCCGGGCGCAGCCGTTTCCACTGTATAACTCCAGCCTGCTTCTCCGAAGCATTCGATGGGGACGGGCGCGGAGAATCGTAGCTCCTGATCTTTTGACATACGCGACCGCAAGATGGTGAGGACGCGGAATTCCGCGGCGAGTGCCTGCCCCCCTTCTCCGTTGGACGGCGAAGCTTTGAGAATGACACTGGGACCAGAGTTGCCGCGCCCGAAAATCTGAATCACAGCTTTCTTGCTTGCCGGTCCCTCCAAGAGATACTGGCGGGGTCTTTCAACACTTGTACCTATGGGAAGCAAGGGCTTGATGTGTTGCCAGATTGAGGTTCTATCCTGAAATCTCATCTGATCCGTCTTTTCTAGCAAGGATTACGAATTCAGGAACGAAGGGGCGCAGGAATCCGAGACGGCTGAGATAGAACTTCGCCAGTCGGGGCCAGCGCGGCCGCGATCCCTGGGTGGGCTCACTGATCCTCCGCAGGGTGTGAGCCGCGAGGGCATTTCTCTGGAGAGGAATGAGCGAGAGGGGCTGGTTATATCCGGGATCCGCCGCGTAGAACGTCAGGTCCCCAAAGCCGCTCTTGTGCAAGATGCGGCGATAGCCGAGTTCGGAATACGTGTAGGTCCGATACTCGCGCTTCGCATTGAGCTGCGTGCGGTGATGGGTTCGCCGGCTGCGCCGCAACACCAAGGTGGCCAGCCAGCGAGGCAAGACGCTGGTATAAGGCAGTCCGGAATGGTCCAGATTTCCGCGGAAATTGTTGTAGCCGATTCTATTCTCAATCCCCAACAACAAGATGCCCCCCGGTTTCAGCATGTGGTGGATCTTGCGCAGGAACTTCAACTGGACTTCCTGCGGAGGGACACTCAAATCCCACTCTCCGACCCATTCCAGAATGCCGTTCACGACGACCAGGTCAAACACATTGTCTTGAAGCGGTAGGTCAGTAGCGCTGGCTTGAATAAGCCGCACATTCGACAGGCCTTCTTGTTTCAACCGGATGCTGGTGAACTCGATTCGCTCGGGAATGGCTTCGACGGAATAGACTTCCTGCGCTGCGTTGGCCAAGGCCTGCGTGATCGCGCCGTAGCCGGAGCCAATATCCAGCGCAATGGCGTTGTCATTCAATCCTAGAAGCGGGAGCCACGAAGCTCTGCTCTGCCACTGAAGGATGGAATAGACTACGGCTGGATCGTGTTGAAAGCGCTCTTGCACTGCCTGGCGCCAGCCCAGCGTGCGGGCTTCGCTTAGCAGCGAGGACGCTTCCTCCCGCGGCACTTCACCCCAGTAGTAGCCGGGGTTGTAGAAGCGTGGAATACCGTCGCGAATTTCCCACTGGCACACGCAAGTCGGGCAGCAAACCTGGTCCCGATCCACTTTCAAATGCGCACCGCAACGCGGGCATGCCGTCAGCGGAAGCGTGCAAGATGCCAATGTCTCAGTGTCTGATCCCAACTAGCCCTCCGGTCGCACCACAGAGCGGACGGTCTACGAGAACCGACTGCGGGGTGAATTGCGAATCCTCGTTTGGGCGTAGGGGTGCCTTAGGTGAGAACGCCACTGTGGCACAGGTTCCGGGGCTCGCGTTCCAACCGGGCGCTACGTTACAGGCAATCTAGCGTAAAAGCAGGAATGAGGCAATCAGAAAACGACATCAGAAAACGACGAACCCTGACCGCCACCCTTTGGACCGGGTGTCTCCGCCTCCGAAGGGGAGTCTTCCCGCCTAAGAGCCGGGATGCGACCGGATGTCGGGCGCAGTGATGACGGCCTCATCCTCCGACAGCAGATCCTTCCAGGGGCACTCATCCGGGGCTAAGCGATGAACCGCCGCTTGCACCTTATGACTCGTTCCACTTTGACGAACCCACACTACCCGGTATCGCGCCTTCTTTCCCGCGTAGAGAATTCCAATCACATCGCCGGAGCGAAGTTCGGCATCGAGCCCCGACAACAGCGCTCCACTTAGGCTGATATTACGGGCATAGGCTTCCTGCAGGAAGCCCTCGCCCCGAGTGTCAACCCCCCAAACCATGAGCGCGAAGCCCACATCGCGGCGCGGTTCGCGACGGCGGTCGGAGGTGCGAATTACTGCCATGTGGCAACCTTGGATTACTCCACTCACGGTAGCGATGGCGGACCGGAGGTGTAAAGGACCAGAGCGCACACGGGGGAAACTGAAGTAGGGAAAATTCGTCTTTCCGGGAATTGTCCCAATGTGGGACTCGTGACAACTCGGGGTTCCAAAGGCCTTGAGCACTCAATCTTCGCCATCCGCGCATCCGGATAGCAGGTCATCGAGTTCGTCTCCGACGCCGTAGCCGAAATTATGCGCGACGCAGCGCACTTGATCCAGCCTCTTCAAGAAGCGATCTCTCTGGTCGCCGGGCAGGGTATTCGCATGCTGAATAGCCTTCTCAAACATGGCGACCATGGCGCGGAAGTACGCTGCGTCTTGCATGCCGAATTCGTCGCAGAAGTCGGTCGCCAGTTCGCAATAGTAAACCATCAATTCCACGAACCCTTCGGGCTGGCCAATCGCCTTCTTGTAGTCGGAGATGGCCTTCTTTGCCTTAGAGATAGACATATCCCCAGGTCCGAACACATCGGGATAAATCCACAGTTCAATGGCCGCCTTGTAAGGTTGGAGCGCATCTTGGGCCAAGCCAAAGCGGGTGTGGAGAAATGTCTGGTTGTCCCTGTGAGCGACGTAGAGGTCTTGGATCAACCTGACCAGTCCAGCGCGGTCGAAGGCGGCAAGTTCGGCTTTGACATCCGTCCACGTGGGGCGCGATTTCGACCGCGGCTTAGACATGATGAGAGAGTGTGTCAGAAATGTACTGGACTCGTCACATTCGGGAAGAAGGAACAATGACTCACTGTCTTAACGTCAGCGCTTGCAGCACTCCTTGCTGCTTGGCGATGAGAGACTGCACGCCCTGGCGCGCGAAGGCGATCATCTTCGCCAATTGCTGGTCGTCGAACACCTGGTGTTCGGCGGTCGCCTGGACTTCTACCAGTTTGTGCCCGGCCGTCATGACGAAGTTCATATCTACGTCGGCGCGGGAATCCTCTTCGTAGCAGAGATCGAGCAGGACTTCTCCGTCCACAATTCCCACACTCACGGCGGCGACAAAATCCTTGAGCGGAACCGAAGTCAGGGTCCCGGCGTCCACCAACTTTTCCAGAGCCAGGCCCAGCGCCACAAATGCGCCGGTGATCGATGCCGTGCGCGTGCCGCCGTCGGCCTGAATCACGTCGCAATCGATCCAGATGGTGCGTTCGCCCAGGCGCGTCAGATCCGTCACCGCCCGTAAAGAGCGGCCGATCAGTCGCTGGATTTCATGCGTGCGCCCACTCGGCCGGCCCTTGGAGACTTCGCGCGGGGTCCGGGTCAGGGTTGAGCGCGGCAGCATGCTGTATTCGCTGGAAATCCAGCCCTTACCGCTGTTGCGCATGAACTGCGGGACGGTTTCTTCGATCGAGGCAGTGCAGATCACGCGGGTATTTCCCACTTCAATCAGGACGGAGCCCTCAGCCGTAGAGATGAAGTCCGGCGTCAGGACGACCGGGCGAAGTTGGTCGGGAGAGCGATTATCAGAGCGATAGAACATGATCCGCGATTGTAAATGATTGAGGGAATCGGACCTCGGACCTTAGACCTCAGACCCCAGACTTTAGCCCACGACTCAGCATCTCCGAGCGGCCGAGGTCCGACGTCTGAGGTCCGTTTTTTTCCAATTCCCCCCTTTCTTTGTCATTCCAACGATCCCCCTCTTTGTCATTCCGAGGAGCGCAGCGACGAGGAATCTGCTGTTCTGCCGGATGCAGCGGAAAGCAGATTTCTCGCTTTGCTCGAAATGACAAT
>JADGNP010000049.1 GCA_017883425.1 Candidatus Sulfotelmatobacter sp.
TTGGCTTCCGCCTATGTCAGGGCCTTTGGCGAAGGTCTTGAGTCAGCAGCAGATCGAGGCACGTCATGAATGTCTTTCGATTCATCTGGCAGAACCATGGTCAGGTTCTGGAACTCACGCTGGAGCATCTTCGGCTGGTTGGCTTTTCCACGCTGTTCGCGATGCTGATCGGCATTCCGCTGGGAATTGCGATCGCGCATCGGCCGCGATTCAACAAGCCAGTATTGGCGAGCGCCAATATTATCCAGACGATCCCCAGTCTTGCGCTTTTCGGATTTTTGCTACCCGTGCCTTGGCTGGGCGAACGCTCAGACAGACTGGCGATTCTGGCGCTCACTCTCTATGCCCTGCTGCCCATTATCAGGAACACGTATACGGGGATCCGCGGGGTCGATCCTGCTGTGGTGGAAGCAGGACGAGGCATGGGACTCACGGAATCTCAGCTTTTGTTTCACGTGGAGCTGCCGCTGTCTGTGAGTGTGATCCTCTCGGGCGTGCGGGTGGCGGTGGTGATTTCAGTCGGGCTGGCGACCATCGCTGCGGCGATTGGCGCTGGAGGTCTGGGCGAGTTCATCTTTCGGGGGTTGGCCATGGTCGACGACAGAGTGATTCTGGCCGGGGCCATTCCGGCTGCAGTTCTGGCGCTGGTGGCCGACTTTGGCGTGGGATGGCTGGAGAGGCGACTGCAGCCACGATGACGATCCGTCGATCGAGTCTCTGCCTTTCGGTTCTCGCGGCGCTGGCGTTGCTGCTGCCGTCGTGTTCGCCGTCGCACCACGATCGCATCGTAGTTGGCTCCAAGAATTTCACTGAGTCTTTTATCCTGGGCGAACTCATTGCACAGCAGATCGAGGCCCACACCCATCTGAAAGTGGAACGGCGCTTCTATCTGGCCGGAACCTATATCTGCCAGCAGGCGATCCTGGCGGGGCGAATCGACATCTATCCGGAATACACGGGAACTGCGCTCACGGCGATCCTGAAGCAAAGAGCGAGTGGCACGAAGGAAGATGTCTATCAGCAGGTCAAGAGTGAATACGAACGTCGTTTTGGACTGACCTTGGGGCCGGCCCTCGGCTTCAACGATACCTTTGCAATGGAGATTCGCGGCGAAGATGCTCGCCGCTTGAACATCCGGACTCTGTCGCAGGCGACTGCGTTTGCTCCACAGTGGCGCGCCGGATTCGGCTATGAGTTCATGGAGCGGCCTGACGGATATCGAGGTCTGGCTGCGACCTACGGTCTGCACTTCGCGGAATCGCCGCGCATCATGGATTTAGGGCTGCTCGCGCGGGCGCTAAAAGATCACCAGATCGACTTGGCCGCCGGCAACACCACCGACGGGCTGATTCCGGCTCTGGATCTGTTCGTGCTGGAAGACGACCGCCACTATTTTCCTCCGTACGAGGCGGTGCCGGTGATGCGCGAACAAACGATACAGCAACATCCGGAAGTCGCCCAAGTCCTAGCCGAGTTGGCGGGGAAGATTTCCGACGAAGAGATGCAGCGCCTGAACTATACGGTCGATGGCCAGCACCGCGACGCGAAAGAAGTGGTACATGAGTTTCTAAGAGGGAAAAAGCTCGTTCCGTGAGCCAACCCGGGGAGTCAGATTATCAGTTCCCCTTTCATTGTGAGTACCGCATGACCCTTGAGAATGACTCGCCTTCCTGCCATCTCGCACCAGAGTTCGCCGCCGCGTTCCGATAATTGCTGAGCATGCAACTGTGATCTGCCCAGGCGATCTGCCCAATACGGAGTCAGCGCACAATGAACTGATCCGGTCACCGGATCTTCCGGCATGCCATAGCTTGGCTTGAAATAGCGCGACACGAAATCCACCTTCTCTCCGGGTGCGGTCACCGCCACAGCAAAAGGATGGAGCGGTTCGAGGCGCGCGAAATCAGGAAGCATGTTTTGGATTGCGCTCTGTTTTTCGTACACCGCGATGTACGTATCGTTCACTTCCAGCACTTTGAATGGAAGGGGCCCCGGTCCGAGAGCGCGGAGCAGATCGTTCGGAAAAGCTCCGCAATCCTTGGGGAACAGTGCGGGGAAATCCATCGAGAGGAGATCGCCGTCCTTGCGGACGGTAAGGGCTCCGCTATGACGCGTCTCAAACCGTACGGTGTCAGACCCTGATTCCAGTAAGGTGAGCACCACATGGGCGGAGGCCAGCGTCGCATGGCCACAAAGCCTCACCTCGCCGCGCGGCGTAAACCACCGGAGATGATAGTGCCCGGCCCCAGGTACCAAGAAAGCGGTCTCAGAAAGATTATTTTCTGCAGCGACCTTACGCAGCAACTCGTCATCTAACCACGCTTGAAGAGGGCAGACTGCGGCGGGATTTCCTCTGAACGGCTGGCTGGCGAATGCGTCAACGTGAAACAGCGGAATGTGCATCGCCTTGATTGTACTTGGCGCCGAGAACGAGTTGCGGCTGTCTGCGGTAATGGTGCAGTTTGCGTTTCACCGATAACTTCTTCGCGCCCTTTGCGAATCCTTAGCGTACTTTGCGGTTTAAGATCTTTGACCGCAAAGCTCGCAGAGAAAACCCGCGAAGTCCGCAAAGGAGAAGGTAGCCGAGATTCTGAAGCTGCACCACTACCTGTCTGCGACCTCTGTTGCTAGCTGTTGTGCGGCGGTGATAATCTTTGAGAACTCGTCGTCTGGGGGGCGGATGGCCTGTTCCGCGCGGTATGCGGGCGGTTTCCGCCGAGACACGTGAAGATGGGTGCACCCACATTCCATCGCGTTCTGAGATAGCGTTCCGTTGCTTCGTCCAACCCGTACACCAGGAGGCCCAATGCTTGCTGCTCAAGGAGATGTCGCAGTCCGGCACCAATTACTGGAGCGGGTCTCCGATGCTCGCCGGCGAAGTGACGCGCTCTTTAACGTTGTGCGGGCTGACTCGATGTACGAACGACCCATTCCAGAGCGTCACCGCATCATTTTTTACGTTGGGCATCTCGAAGCGTTTGACTGGAACCTGCTGCACGAGAACGTCCTGGGTCTGAAGAGTTTTCATCCCGAATTTGACCGGCTGTTTGCCTTCGGCATCGACCCGGTAGGGGGCGGATTGCCTTCCGACCAGCCGTCGGACTGGCCGTCCCTTGAGGCTGTGCGCGACTATGTCACGAGAATCCGTGCCGCTCTGGACGAGAAACTGGCGGACGGGAGTTTGGAATCTTACGGCCAGACACGTGACGGTTTTCCGCTCGACACCTTACTCAACGTGGCGATTGAGCATCGCTTGATGCATGTCGAGACGCTGGCCTACATGCTGCATCAGTTGCCGCTGGATCGGAAAGTTCCGCCAGAAAGTTCACGCAGCCTTGTGACTGCGCCTGTGACCCATCAGAGGATTGAGGTTCCGGCTGGAGTGGCAACACTAGGCCTCGTGCGCGGAGGCGAGACTTTCGGTTGGGACAACGAGTACGAGATTCGCGAGACGCACGTGCCTGCGTTTGAGATTGATAAGTACGAGGTGACGAACCAGCAATACCTCGATTTCATGGCTGCTGGCGGCTATGAGACGCGCGCGTTCTGGAGCGACGATGACTGGAACTGGAAGACCGCGCATGCGGTCTCTCATCCTGTGTTCTGGACCAAGGCACGCGACGGATGGTTCTACCGCACCATGTTCGAAGAAGTTCCGCTGCCTCTGGACTGGCCAGTTTACGTGAGTCATGCCGAGGCCATGGCGTATGCGCGCTGGGCAGGGAAGTTGCTTCCCACAGAACAGCAGTGGCATCGCGCCGCCTATGGCACGGAAGACGGAACCGAAAGGTATTACCCCTGGGGCAACGAAGCGCCCAATTCCACTTTCGGCAACGTTGATTTCAGCCATTGGAATCCCACGCCGGTGAACGCCTTTCCGGGGGGCCACAGCGCTTTGGGCGTGCATGACATGTTGGGCAATGGATGGGAATGGACTTCCACCGTTTTCGCACCATTTCCCGGATTTCAACCCTTTCCGTTCTACCGCGGCTATTCAGCTGATTTTTTCGATGGTAAGCACTTCGTCATGAAAGGCGGTTCGCCGCGCACCGCGGCGTGCATGCTGCGGCCCTCATTTCGCAACTGGTTCCAGGCACATTACCAATATGTATACGCGGGATTCCGCTGCGTGAATCACTGATCGAAGGAGTTGGCCAATGCTCGTTCATGCGATCCCTACCAATGCCGCTTACGAATTCGCCGCCGACGTTCGCGCCGGGCTCACGCGGTCAGGACAGAAGGAACTTCCCTCCAAGTATCTCTATGACAATGTCGGCTCGGCCCTTTTTGAAGTGATCAGCCACCTGCCCGAGTACGGGCTCACGCGGGCCGACGAGCGCCTGCTGCGGCGGCATGCGGATGAGATCGTCGACCGGCTTGCGGGGCCGGTTGCCGTAGCGGAACTAGGGAGTGGCAGCGGTAAGAAAACCCGCTGGCTGCTCGAAGCGTTCTGCCGGCGGCAGCGCACGTCCTATTATCCGGTCGAAATATCGCGCTCGGCTCTGGTCATGTGCGAACGGGAACTGAGTGACATTGATGCGATCAGCATTGTGGGGTTTGAGCGCGAATATCTGGATGGGTTGCTGGAGGTGGCTGCGTACCGCAAGAGCGGCCAGCGCCTTGTCGTACTGTTTCTGGGCAGCACGATTGGGAACTTCGATCGCCCGGCAGGGCTGAAGTTCCTGGCGGAAGTGCGGCGCATTCTTGAGCCGGGCGACTCCCTGCTTCTTGGAACCGACCTGGAAAAACCCAGCGCGCAGCTTCTCGGAGCCTACGACGACGAACTGGGAGTGACGGCCGCTTTCAATCTCAACTTGCTCGCCCGAACGAATCGAGAACTCGGCGCCGATTTTGATCTACGCCAATTCGCTCACTTGGCGAGAATTAACCGCGAGGCACGGAGTGTCGAGATGCATTTACTGTCGAAGCGGCGGCAGATCGTGAGCATTCCGGCGGCAGAAATCGTAATCGAGTTTCTCGAAGGAGAAACCATATGGACAGAAAGCAGCCACAAGTACTCAGCCGGCGAGATTGTGGAGACGGCGCGCAACGCCGGCTTCCGCTGCGAAACTCAATGGATCGATGAGCAGTGGCCTTTTGCCGAGAACCTGCTTATCGCGGAGTGAGGGCGTGCACCTCGAAGCATCGTTTCAAGATGCTCCCGCCTTGCGCCATGCGCGCAAGTTGATAGCGCTCATCACCATGCAGAATACGTTGGCAGGAATGAAGCCCAGTTGGTCAGTTCTGACGCCGATGATGCATACAACGACGCTATTAACGCCAGCCAACGCCCAGCCTTCCCAGCACCGGCGCCCCACCAGAACTGTGGACGCGACGGTTAACACGCAAGACAAATAATCGAGCCGCAACACAAATGAAGACCTCCAAAAACATTGTGAGTGAAAGACGCGGCTCTTGAGTGTGATTATGCCCTTTCGTTACATGACCGAGGTCACTTGACCGATGATCAAGATTCTCTTTGCGGGAGGAACTAATGCCAAAAGAATGTACCCACCTGAACCAGATCAAAATCAAGCAAACGGACAAGCATGTGTGTGAGGACTGCGTCAAAACCGGCGACTCCTGGGTTCACTTGCGCCTGTGCCTCAGTTGTGGCCACGTAGGGTGTTGCGATTCCTCGAAGAACAAGCACGCCACCAAACATTTCCACAAAACGCAGCACCCGCTGATCCGTTCCAATGAGCCGGGGGAGTCCTGGGTCTGGTGTTATGTGGACGAAATCGAGCCCGGTGAACTTGGGGCTTGAAGCCGGCGTTCGAAGACGTGCGATAATCGCGCGACTGAATGACGGTTCCCGTATCTAATCAGTTTGCTCTGGTCCCGGACTCCAGGGACCACCAGCTTCATCCTTAAGTCTGAGAGCGATCATGGCGAAGCCGATCTTGCTGACCGTCGACGACGATCCCGATGTCTTGCGGGCGATCGAGCGCGATTTGCGATCGCAGTACGGTGCCGAGTATCGCGTCGTCAGCAGCGACTCCCCGGAAGGAGCGCTGGACCTGGAGATACACGTTTTCAAGTTTGGCTGCCGTTGGCGGAAAGCCCCGGCTAACTCATTGTGCGGCTGTGATAGGGAAAGATCATGAATTCCGGATTCGCAGTGTTGTTGTTAGCGCTGGGCATCGGAGTGGTGGCAGGGCTGCGGTCTCTGACGGCACCCGCGGTAGTGGCTTGGGCGGCCCACGTGGGCTGGATCAACCTTCACGGTTCTCCCTTGGCCTTCATGGGATCGGTGTGGGCGGTGGCCATCTTTACGGTGCTGGCCGTGATCGAGCTCGTGGCTGATCAACTTCCCAGTACTCCTTCCCGCACAGACCCGGTTGGACTGTCTGCCCGAGTTGTCACGGGCGCACTCAGCGGAGCGTGCCTGGCTATTGCCGGCGGCGGAATGCTTTGGGTGGCAGCTCTAGCCGGAGCGCTCGGCGGAATCGCAGGCGCATTCGGCGGCTATCAAGCTCGCGTTGGGTTGGTACGGACCCTGCCCGTCCCGGATTTTGCCATCGCCATCCCAGAGGACTTGGTAGCAATTGGTCTGGGAGTATTTCTGGTTTCTCGATTCTGAGGCGTGCTCATGACCACTCCGCAACAATACGATGCCATGGTCATCGGCTCTGGGCAGGCTGGTACGCCGCTCTCCGTGGCTCTCGCTGGGGCCGGGATGCGCACCGCTCTCATCGAACGGAAACATGTCGGTGGCACCTGCATTAATGAGGGATGCACTCCGACCAAGACGATGGTGGCCAGTGGCCGGGTCGCGTACCTGGCGCGCCGGGCCGCCGACTACGGCGTACAGACGGGCCCGATCAGCATTGATATGGCGAAAGTTCGTCAACGCAAGCGCAACATTGTGGACAGCTTTCGAAATGGAAGCCAGTCGCGCCTGGAGAAGACGTCAAACCTCGAATTGATCTTCGGCGATGCGAGTTTCAGCGGTCCTAGAACAGTCGCTGTTAGCCTGCAAGATGGCGGGTGGCGCACGATTTCGGCGAAACACATCTTCATCAATGCTGGCACCCGCGCCTCGCGTCCCGCACTGGACGGGTTGGACACAGTGTCTTCCCTCGACAATATCTCCATCATGGAACTCGACGCTCTCCCGGATCACTTGTTGATCCTGGGTGGAGGCTACATCGGCCTGGAGTTCGGCCAACTGTTCCGGCGCTTTGGCAGCCGAGTGACGATCATTCAATCCGCGGGCCAACTTCTCACGCGCGAGGATCCCGATATCGCGGAAGCAGTTACCAACATCCTGCGGCAGGACGGGGTTGAAATCGTGTTGAACGCGAAAGCAACTCACGTGGGCCAGTCGGGCGAGGGCGTCCGATTGGAGATCCGTTCGCAGGACAAGTCGACTACCCTGGCCGGTTCACATCTGTTGGTGGCCACGGGCCGCGTGCCGAACTCGGACACCCTCAATCTAGCGGCAGCCGGAATTCATACGAGCGAGCACGGTTTCATCCAGGTAAACGACCGCTTGGAAACTACCGTCGAAGGCATCTATGCATTGGGCGACATCAAAGGCGGACCAGCGTTCACGCACATCTCGTATGACGACTTCCGGATCATTCGCTCGAATTTCCTCGAAAAGAAACCCGCCTCAACCAGGGGCCGTCAAGTGCCGTATGCAGTTTTTATCGATCCGCAGTTGGGTCGCGTCGGCCTGACAGAGAAGGAGGCCCGCGCCCAGGGCCGCAACATCCGCGTCGCGAAACTGCCGATGACGCATGTAGCCCGGGCTCTTGAAGTCGACGAAACCCGTGGTTTCATGAAGGCCATCGTGGACGCGGAGACTAATCAGATCCTTGGCGCGGCAATTCTCGGCATCGAAGGCGGAGAAATCATGTCTGCCCTCGAGATTGCCATGATGGGGAAGTTGCCCTATACGGCATTGCGCGACGGCACTTTTGCCCATCCCACTCTGGCGGAGTCGCTGAATAACCTGTTCATGGCGTTGGACAGCGGGTCATAGGACGACGGGATCTTAGTTCTGAAGACCGATCCGAGAGGCAGTTGCATGGATGCGCACTTGGTTGACGGGACGTATGAATTGTTCCGGCACTACTTCGCCGTGCCCGCGGCGAAGGATGTAAATGGTCAGGAGATCGGTGCTGTACGTGGCGTTCTGACGTCCGTCTTATCCATGATTGAGCGTGGCGCAACCCACCTCGGGGTTGCCACCGACCATGTTGTGGAGTCGTTTCGCAACGATCTCTATCCCGGGTACAAGACCAGCGAAGGTGTGGCTCCGGAGTTGCTCTCGCAATTCCCCATTCTCGAGGAAGCGCTGGAAGCCATGGGAGTGATGGTGTGGCCGATGGTCGAGTTCGAGGCGGACGATGCGCTTGCCTCCGCCGCCGCGAAAGCCGCGTTGGATAACCGCGTAAAGCAAGTGCTCATTTGTACGCCGGACAAAGATCTGAGTCAGTGTGTTGTGGGCACGAGAGTCGTCCAACTGGATCGCAGGCACGACATCGTACGCGATGAACCTGGGGTTGTCGCTAAGTTTGGGGTGAACCCGCACTCGATTCCGGATTACCTGGCGGTGGTCGGCGACAGTGCAGATGGCTTTCCAGGTGTGGCTGGATGGGGCCAAAAAGCTGCAGCTCTTGTGTTATCCCAGTATCGCCATCTTGAGGGCATTCCGAAGGATTGGCGGGAATGGCATGCCTCCATCCGTAGGCCCCGCGTGCTCTCCGAATCGCTGTTCAGCGCATGGAACGATGCCCTGTTGTTTCGCACGCTAGCGACCCTGCGACTCGATGTGCCCGTGTTCGACACGGTCGAGGATCTTCGCTGGAAGGGGCCGCGACCGAACTTTGAGGAACACTGCCGGCGAATGAAGTCCCCCGACCTGCTCCGCCGCACTGTGGCGGCAGGATCGGCTAGATCGAGGTGAGCCAGCCATGCGCTAGGCGCACGCCCGCATGGTAAAATCCCTGTTGGACCCCAAATGGTCCCCTGCCAGCAAAGTCGGTGGTTGCAAGTGCGTAAAGGCAAAAATGTAGGCGCGTAGCTCAGTTGGTTAGAGCGCTACCTTGACACGGTAGAGGTCAGGAGTTCGAGTCTCCTCGTGCCTACCATTTCTTTTCAACGGTTTGGATCCGTTGCCCACTTTTCCAGTCCCGGTTTTTATCCACTCTTCAATCCATATCTACTGCACAGTCCCTTCGGCGTGGCTGAAGATCGCATCCAGCATCATCTCTTGGGCTGCGATCAGTTCATCCATATCCGTCTGGGCGTACTGGTCCAGCATGGTCGTGCTCTTCTCGTGCCGCATGCTGCGCTGGACTGCTTTGACATCGGTCTTCTTCTTGGTGACGAGGAACGACGCCAAACTGTGGCGCAGATTGTGGAACCCGACCCTCAGCGCGTTCCTGCAGGCTAGCTCTTTGTCTTTTTGTTTCTCTTCTTGCAGAGGTCTTCCAGCACGTATTTCAGGGACGCACACTCCTGAATGACGCCTTCGAGCTTAGGGATAGTCGCCTTCAACTCATTTTCTTCAACCACGCCGTCAGCCAGTGTTATCGCGACGCTCTCCAGCGCTTCACCGACCTCCTTTATGAGGTTCGATATCGCAACCAATTCCTTTTCCACCGTCACATGGGGGGGCGGCAGTTTGAACGCCACGCGCCCCGCCTTGCTCTCAAGAAAATCAAGGACTTCGCAATTGTCGAGGAGAACGCATAGCCGGGGCAGCAGATGCGCGGGCAGCGGCCGCTCTCCGCGAAGCCAGTACATGAGTGAGCGATAGTTAGTCCCCAGCTGTTGGGCGAGTAATCGTGTGTCGTACTCTGTCTTCGCTTCCACGACTCGGCTCAATATGGACGAAATGTCAGTGGTAGTCGCGGGATTCATCAAGGAAGGGCCCCTCGTGTGTTCAAGAACAAAGGTCAATTTGAACGGACAAAGTGTTCATTCTAGCTGAATTGCACAGCGTCGAAGATCGCAGTACATTTGCTCCCGCAATGGTGGGTAAGCAAATGCGGACCGGGCGGGACGTTGGCTTCGCCCTGGAGTTCGGTTCAGAGCGCTTGGAACTCTATGAAAACAATTGACAAAGAACGCGCTGGGTCGTAATTTTCAGGGTCACCTGCTTTCCTTCTATAGTTGTAGTTGCGCTGAACACTGGCACGCGAGGGTTGCGTCGGAGGCAAAATGTCCAAGAAGTGGTACAACTACATCGTTTCCGTTGACAACGCGGCCGGCACCGAGCAAACCCTGCCGAATGCGAGGAACGCTTCGGGCGCCGCTAAGAGTGCGGCTCAGAGCGTGGCTGAGATCGCATCCAGCATCGCCACTGAGCCGAAATTTACTACGCCAGTCTCCGATCCCACTTCGTTCGAGGAGATCTACCAAGCAGCGGAAATTCCGCCCGCACCGCAGGGCTATTCGATCCTCAAGATTTCGCAAATGCTGGAGAGCGAGCACATTCGCAATTTGCCTTCGGACGTGAAGCGGTCTTCGGTTTTGGTAGCGCTCGATGCGGCCAACGTGGACGTTAAGGAGATCATCCAGGACGCGATTCGGCGTGACCGCGCCCTTGACACTTACGAGCGCGTGCAGCAGCGCTCGGCCGAGGAATTGGAAGCACGCAAGACAAAAGAGAACAGTGAGATTCAGGCACAGATCGATAAGTACGTGACCGAGCAGCGAGCGAAGATCCAGAGCAACAACGAGGAAGTCTCGCGGGAAAAAGAGCGCTTCACCGGATGGCGGCTGAAAAAACAGCAGGAAGAAAAGAAGATTGCCGAGGCAGTCGGATATTTTGTCAGCGAAAACCCAATTACGACGGGCGATGTGAATGCGCCGCCGCCCCCATCGAAGACAGCGCAGCATTCCTGAAGAGGAGGAGTTTATGTGGCAACGGTTGACGAGGGTGGTGCGGTCTTTCATTGGTTTCTTCATCTCGGTGGCGGAAGACCCGGAGATGATTCTTCAGCAGAATATCCGCGACATGAACGACCAGGTGCCGCGGATGAATGAGAGCATCGCCATGGTGAAGGCCAACGTGACCCTGCTGGAGAAGGAAGAGGCCAAGTACAAAAATGATATGGCCAGCCTGACTGCGAGGGTGAAAGCCGCGATTCAGGCCAATCGCGACGACATCGCCGGCACCTATGCCGCCCAACTGGAGCAGACGAAGAGCGCTCTGGCCAGAAATCAGGGCCAGCTTGGTGGCGCGCGCGCCGCCTTCGAGAAAGCAATGGCCGTGAAGCAGGCCTTTATGCGCGAGAAAGAGCGGAAGACGCAGGAGGCGTTGGGCGCAATCGCCGACTACCGCCGCTCCCAGTGGCAGAAAAAGGTCGCCGATGCGATGGAGCAATTCGAGGTTGCCGGGATCAGCCAGACGCACGATGAGATGGTGCGCAAGATTGAGGAGACGACTGCCGTCAACGAAGCTCGCATGGACATGGCGATGAGCAATGTTGACCAGCAGAAGATCAAGATCGATGACGAAGCCGAGAAACTCCAGGCCAGCGAACTGGTGAAGCAATTCAAAATCGAGATGGGCCTGGCGTCGCCACAAGCCGCGGCCCCAGCAAGTGCGGAGAAAACCATCGCGGCAAAGGAACAACAACGAACTTCTTAGAGGCGCGATCAATTTAGAGTGCGATTCGACGCTTCGAATACAAAGACAGATCCAAGGCGTGCGAAACAGCCGGGGAGGAAAATGCTATGGCGGTGAAGGTAGAGAGAGGTGGATGGGTTCTTATTTTCCTGATTGGCGTAGCCCTGGTCGGCTACAGCCTGAACCGATACGGAGTCGTAGATTTCAGCAAATGGACCGGAGGCAAGAGTTCCTCCGGTAGCGGCGAGACGGTGGATGCGACCAAGCCGTTGTTGTTGCCAGCATCTTCGACGAGCGGCGATGCCGAGGTCAAGGTGCGCGTCAACGTATGGGTCGGGTGCGTCGGCGGATTGGTGGCGAACGGCGGACTCGACACGCAGCCGGACTCCATCTACGGCAAGAAAGGGCTCAAGGTTTCGTTCAAGATCATCGACGATTGGACCGAGGGTGCTTCCGCACTCGCAACCGATAATGTCGATGTGATGCTGACGACCGCGGACGTCTACGCCAAAGACTATGCGCAGTTTAAAGAAAAAGGATTCGGTTCCCATGCGTTTCTGATGGTGGACTGGTCACGCGGCGCCGACGGCGTCATCGGCAAGCAGGGAATCAACAGCATCGAGGACTTGGCCGGCAAGAAAGTGGCTTTTGCCCCTTACACTCCGTCGCACTTCTTGTTGTGGAATGGACTCAAGACTTCCGGCCTCGGCACCGAGCAGCGCAACGAAATCTTCAACCAGGCTGTCCACACCAAAGATGGAATCGAGCCGGCGACCCTTTTCGCCCAAGAAAAAGTCGACGCCGCCGTCGCGTGGGATCCCGATATGAGCGACGCAGTCTCCAAGCGTCCTGGATCGAAGAAGATCTACGACACGAAAATTGCGAACCGCCTGATCGCCGACATTTTGGTGGTGAGCGACGGTTTCTCCGCCAAGCATCCACAGACCTTGCTGAAGTTCGCCCAAGGTTGGCTCGAAGGCGTCGAGTTCATCAAGACACAACCGGAGCGGGCATACAACCTGATTGGGACGGTCAAGGATTTCAATATTCCATCCGACCTCGCGAAGACCATGCTCGGTGGCGTGAAGCTTGCGGATTACGCCGACAACCGTTCGTTCATGGGCACCGCCGGCTCGAACGCCGACTATAACAACATCCTTGGGATGGCTCAGGACATGTATCGCGAGCTGCGGATCATCAAACACACGTTCAATCCAGAAGACAGTCTGGATCGCCGCTATGTCGAGAAATTGGCCGACAGCTTTTCCATGGCATCAACCGAAGCGCCGATCGAATATAAAGAGCCGCCCAAGGGGGCAACGCCCATCGCGACGCAACACCGGTCCATCTACTTCGATCCCAATTCTTCCAGTATGAGCCTCGATTCACGTGCCATCGTGGATGAACTCGCCGGCACTATGCGTGCCTATGAGAACACGGTCGTCGATATCGATGGCAACACCGACTCGACGGGTGCTCGCGCTTACAACATTCAGCTCTCCCACGCGCGGGCAGACGCGGTCAAGAACTACCTGATGGAAAAATACGGCTTCCCCGGCAAACGGCTGCGGACGGCCGGCAACGGTCCGGACAAACCGATCGACAGCAATACGACGCCGGAAGGACGCGAGAAGAATCGGCGTACTGACATCAAAGTCTATGCGAACCCTTCGAGCTAACGAAATTCACCTGGCGAAAGGTCACGATGAGTGATTGGTTCACCATTCGCAAAGCGGTACCACCGTGGGCCCGATGGGCCTCCCCGTTTATCACTTGGGGCGTCATCGTATTGCTCTGGATCGCGCTGCCCTACTGGCAAGGCCCGCACTATTCACTGCTGCCCACGCCCCGCGGAGTCATTCGATCCTTTGGAATGCTGTGGTCGGAATACGATCTGCTCGGAAACGTATTCATGAGCTGGTGGCGCATCGCCCAGGCATTTTTCTGGTGCGCGGTGGTCGCCATCCCGCTTGGCATTCTGATGTCGAGCTACCGCTGGCTATTCGAACTGATCAACCCCGTCGCTGCCCCCATGCGCGCCATGCCGCTCACAGCGTTTCTTCCCGCGTTCATCGCTTTGTTTGGCATCGACGAAACCGAGAAAATTGCGTTCTTGTGGTTCGGAATGTTTTTTTACTTATTGGCAGTGGTGGTCGAAGAGGTCAATCGGGTAGACAACGCCCTGTTGGAAACGGCCTACACGCTCGGAGCAAAGCAGCGGAACGCGTTGTGGCTCGTGTTTCGCGCGTCGTTCCCGGCAATTTTCTCGTCATTCCGCATCCTCTATGACATCGGCTGGACCTACGTGATCCTGGCCGAGATGTTGAATGCCCGTAAGGGTGTCGGCTACATGGTCGAGGCCGCTCGCAAAGTGCTGGATTTCGATCGAGTGTATGCGGGAATTATCGCGATCGGCATCGCCGCATTCCTGTTCCGATTTCTGCTAACGTTTCTAGAGAGTCTCCTTTTCCCCTGGCGCAAGGCGAGTGCCGCGCTGGCGGGGGGCGGGGCGTCGGTTGCCAGCGCCACCGCACACTTGAAGGCGGCCAAGCATGGAACCTAAGAAATCGAAAATCACGGTGCGCAAGGTCAGCCGTACGTTTATCTCCGCGGATGGTGCGAAGGTTGACGCCCTCGAGAACATCAACTTCGAGATTGAGGATGCGTACTCACGCGAGGGGCGCGACACGGGCGAGTTCCGCGTTCTGCTCGGGCCGTCCGGATGCGGCAAGTCGACCCTGCTCCGTCTGATCGCCGGATTGGATCAAGCCGATACCGGCGAGGTCCTGGTGAATGAACAGCCGGTGCACGGTCCGGGCAAAGACCGCGGCATGGTATTTCAGAAATACACTTCATTCCCCTGGCTGACGGTCGCTGGTAACATAGCCTACGGGATGAAGATCAACGGAGTCCCGGAACAAAAGCGCAAGGAGACGGTGGCGCAATTGGTCCAGGATGTCGGACTGAGCGGCTTTGAGAACTCTTATCCAGAAACACTTTCCGGGGGCATGCAACAGCGAGTTGCGATTGCGCGCACCCTCGCGCTTCGCCCCTCGGTCATCCTGATGGATGAGCCATTTGGTGCGCTCGATGCCCAAACTCGCAGCGAGATGCAGCAGTTGCTGCTGAAAGTGTGGGACGAAACCGCCAGCACAATCTTGTTTGTCACGCACGATGTTGAGGAGGCGGTTTACCTGGCGGACAGGATCTTTATTATGAGTGCGCATCCGGGAACGATCATCGAGGATGTTCAGGTACCCTTCGAGCGCCCTCGCGATCTGAGCCTGAAAGAGCGAAATGAGTTTCACGAACTGCAGAACTACGTTCTCGGCCGTTTGCGTCGCGCTCCCGGGAACGGACAGGTGCGGGTGAGTGTCTAAATGGGTCCCGCCGACTTCCAAGGCATGCGAGAGGACGATCAGCCGGGTCCTCCCGCTCCGCAAGACAGCATCAACTTTGTAAAAGAGGCCTTCCATCTGCAATATAACTGGATCGCCATGGTGAGTGCGGGTGCGTTCGCGCTGGTGAGTGGCAGCTTCCTGCCGATTGTCTTAGCTGGCGGACTGGAACTGATGTATCTCGCCGTCGTTCCGCAAAACTGGCGCTTTCAGAGGCTGGTGCGCTCCTGGAAATTCGCCGAGGAACAGCATAAGCACCAGCAGAAGCTGAGCGAGATGCTCAGAAGCCTGCCTGCCGAGATGCAGAGCCGATACGTGCATGCGGCGCAAGTTTGCAGCTCGATTCGGAGTAACTTTGCTCAGTTCTCGTCAACCTCGCAGATCTTCTTGCAGCAGATCGACTCGCGACTACAAGGCTTGCTGAATGGTTATGCCCGGCTCTTGTTGGCGGCAGCTCAGCAACAGCAGTACGTGAAGAGCACCGAGCAGGAGGGCATCAAGCGCGAGATCGCCTCCCTGCAGAAGACTCTAAGCAGCGACCCGCCGAAGGTCCAGGAGATCAACAAGAAGCGCATCGAGATTCTCACCAAGCGCCTGGAGAAGTTCGATAAGATTTCCGAAAACCGCAAAGTGGTCGACGCGCAATGTTCCGCGGTAGAGGATGTGCTGATGCTCGTGCGCGATCAATCGGTCACCATGCGTGACCCGCAGCAGGTCACCGAGCGGCTCGACGGTCTCGTGCATGACGTAGAGGAGACTGAGCAGACCGTGCAGCAAGTGGAAGCGATCTTCAGCGGCATGTCGCCCGACATGGACGGATTGATGTCGCTTGACGATACCTCAACTTCCGCGGGCCCCAACCGTGTGCGGATGTCGAACTAGATGCCCTCGAACATAACAACGAAAACAACAATGTTGGGGAAGTATCTCGATGCGCTTCCCGCGTGGGCGCGCGAACTTTCCGAGAAATACTACTCGCGCTCGTTCGCCCTGTTTGTGCTCTACGGAAATGTGCGCGACCTAGTTCCGCTGCATACTCAGGACACGACAAGCTTCGTTCCGCTCGACGAGTTTCTCTCCGGTGCGCTCTTTGGCCAGCGTGACGTGGTTTTGCACTATGACCGTGGCGGGCTAAGTTTCGGCTCAGCAGACAGTCAGGCCGACTTTCGCAGCGCCCTCGAGGGATACGACAGCTTCCATGGCACCAGTTACTCGCAAGGGGGGCTGCCGCGCAACCCAGATGCAGTGTTGAACCTGCTCGACAACTATCTGCGCCTGCGCATCGCCGATGGCAAGAAGATCGGTCTGGTCATTGATTTTGCCGAGACCATCGCTCCGGCAGGCGATATTTCTGGGATGTCCGCCGACGATCGCAATGCCTTGGTCATCCTCAAGCGCTGGGCGCGCAATTCCGCTTTTCTAAACGCGGATGTCACTATCTGCCTCGTGTCGGAAAACCAGATCGAACTGAATCAGGGCATCGTGCAGAATCCCGGTGTGTCTTCGATAGGCATTCCGTTGCCGGATTATGCCGAGCGTCTGGAATTTATCCGATCGCTATTGAAGAATCAGGAACTCCCCGCTGGCTCCGAGGTGAAAGATGAGACCTTGGCCAAACTGGGCGCGGGTTTGAAGCGAGTTCAGCTGCAGAGTCTGATTTCCCACGCCGTGCAGAACCGGCAACCGCTAACCCTGAAGTTTCTCTCCGAGCGGAAGCGAGATCTGATCGAAGCAGAATCCGGTGGCCTGCTGGAGTTCGTGCAGAGCCGGTTCGATCTGTCGTTTGTCGCCGGCAACGACCAGGCAAAACGCAAGCTGCAAGATGCCGCCAAAGCAATCCGCGCCGGCAACACAGATGTCCTGCCCATGGGCTATGTCATCTGCGGACCAGTGGGTACGGGGAAGACTTTCATCACCACCTGCTTCGCGGGCGAGGTTGGGATTCCCGCCGTCACGTTAAAGAACTTTCGCAGCATGTGGCAGGGAGTCACGGAAGGCAACTTGGAAAGGGTCTTGACCCTGCTCAAAGCGATGAGCCCGATTGCGGTGATTGTCGATGAGGCCGACGCTCAACTGGGAGACCGCTCCAGTTCCGGCGATAGTGGAGTGGGCAATCGTGTGTTTGCCCAGATTGCGCAGTTCATGGGCAACACCGAGTACCGAGGCAAGGTGATCTGGTTTCTTCTCACCTGCCGTCCCGATCTGTTACCCGTGGATCTGAAGCGGCAGGGTCGAGCGGAAGAACACATTGCTTTGTTTTATCCCGACACGCAAGAAGAACGCCTCGCGCTTTTGCGCGCCATGCTGAGGAAAGTCGGCATGAAGGCTTTTCCGGAAGAGGTGGAGACTTTCTTCCTCGGGCGCGCTGGAACCCTATCCGGAGCCGACATTGAGGCCGTCCTGGTGCGCAGCCGTATGAGGAGTAGTTTGCAGGACAAGTCCGTGGTAGATACGGAAGACTTGAAAGCCGCTCTGGATGACTTCATCCCGCCTTACTATCCCACCGAAATCGATCTGCAGAATCTGGTTGCAGTATTGGAATGCACCAGCAAGAGCCTGCTGCCGAAACAGTACCGGGATATGGATCGCAGTGAGCTGATCAAACGGACCAACGAACTGCTCGCGTTGTCGCGACGGACCGCAGACTAGAAGTGTGGAGGGACGCGTGTCTCGCGAGCCTGCCCTGAGCGCGGTCGAAGAGTCCAGCCGGGC
>JADGNP010000392.1 GCA_017883425.1 Candidatus Sulfotelmatobacter sp.
GGAATGCCGATGACCTTCCACTTGTGTTTGAGAATGGCAGCTTTGGTGGCGGCGCGAATCACCGCGTTGAGGCCGGGAGCGTCTCCGCCTCCGGTAGCAATGCCGATACAGCGTATGTCAGACATGGGGATTGTCGTAGGTCGTTCTCCGTTCGTCATTCGCCGGAAGGAGCGCCTAACTAGCGACGGCGACGATTCACGAACCTACGATCATACCGTTTCGGAGCGGGGAGCAGGCAAGGTCACCGGTGGACGTAGTGATTGTTCCGAAGGTCTGGCGATCCATTTTGGAAGAGATTACCTTCCAGTAATCCCTACCCCCCTCCCCCTCGATCTCTGGAATCATCGACTTAGCGTGAAACTCCGAAAAAATCCTAGAGCTAGAACGAGTTAGGGGCAAAATCTTCCATCCAAAGGACTTAGGCGACGCCTTAGTTGTCAATGAGCCAAAGGTAAGCTTGTAGGATTGCTGCCGAACTTCGGGGAAGTCAAGCCAAAAGAGGCGGAATCGCGGCAAACGTGTAAGCTGATCCCCATTTCGGGAAGCCGGACTGCAGTCGCTGGAATGGGGTTTCCTTGGCCTTGTGCCTCTTGCAAAGTTAAGCTAGACTGAGCTAGCTTAAATATGAAGGAAGGTTCGCCATGAATGAAATCGGTGCCTTCGATGCCAAGAACACCCTGGGAACGTTGCTGGACCGCGTGGAGCGCGGTGAAGAGATCGTCATTACGAGGTATGGCAAAGCGGTTGCGCGACTCGTTCCCAACATTCGTCGAGTGGACCAGAATCAGGCACGGGCGGCGTTCGAACGCATCCGTGAGCGGGCTCGGCGACTGCAGCGGACGAAACCCGCCTCCTTCAACTGGGCTGCGCTGAAGAAACTGCGAGACCAAGGGCGGCCCTGAGATTCCATGAGCGCAATCTTATGAGCCTGGTTCTCGACAGTTCCATCACCCTGGCTTGGGCGTACAGCGACGAGACTACCCAACCTGTAACGCAGGTCTTCGATCTGCTCAGCCAGAGCGGCGCATGGGTTCCGGGACTCTGGCGTTTGGAAGTGGCTGATGTTCTGGAGATGAGTGTAAGACGCAAGCGTCATGACAGAGATTTTCGCGACGCGACGCTCGCCGATCTGGCGCAACTGCCGATTCAAGTCGACCTCGAGACCGACCAGCAGGCGTGGACTGCAACCCTGCGCCTCGCCGAGCGGCATCAACTGACTCTTTATGACGCGGCGTATTTGGAACTGGCCTTGCGCCGGAATCTCCCGTTGGCCACGCTGGATGAAGATCTGCGCCGTGCCGCGAATATGGCGAAGGTACAGGTGCTGGGATGAAGAAAATCGAGTGCTCCATTTCTTGAGGTTCTAGCGATAGTGGATTTTCTTCCCGGGAGATATCCCACCAACCCCAATCATTGATGCGAACCAGCCCAACTTCCCCATACGCACTAAGATCCGGTAACTGCTCCAGCGCCAGTGCTCCGGTTCCTGAACGAGACCGCGGACCACCGGATTTCGATGCATATACTTCAACTTCTCGATCTCTTTGCGCTGACTCCACAGGTTGAAATCGTAGAAGCGGCTCTGCCAAGTGTGATGCGGCGTGTCGGATGAAATACCGTTGAGCACGCATCACGGAAACCCCAGCTTCACCGCTTGCACCACGATCGAAGGATTGGCAATCTGCGGCTCAGACACGAGAAGGTGCACGTGCTCCGGCATGAACAACGTAGCCAATCACGGCGAAACGGTATCTGTTTCGCATCTTCTCCAGCACGGCGACCAACAGATCCCGCCGGGCCGCGCTGTCGAGCAAAGGCTGGCGATGATAGCAACTCCAAGTAATGAAGTGCAGACTACCCGTGCCGTAGTAGCGCTTCAGACCCCATGGCATGGGGAAACGCTAATTCGCACGTAGGATCCGAGTCTGTGACGGATGAACATAAGACCGTTTGGAAAATCAACACCGGGTGCCCCACTTCTCGCGTTCTTTGCGAGAAGTGGGGGTTTTCGATCCACGTTATCCTCGGGGAATGCGATCGAAGCTTCCCTTCATCCCGCGAGGCAATTCATTGAGTCCACAGCATAAAAGTCAAAAGCCCCACTTCTCGCAAAGGACGCGAGAAATGGGGCACCCTCATTGTCTAGAGTACGGTCAGTTTGTGACCGTTAATGTTGCTTTACCCGTGATGGCCGTACCGGGATAGCTAATGTTGACGGTGTACGTTCCCGCAGTAGCCGTCGTCGGCGAGAATCCTTCGCCTTGACCGGACACGAACGATAAGGTGAAATTAGCGGTTTGGTTGGTATTAGTTGAGTCCAGGACAGTCCACGTACCACCCTGAGTGATGTCGACTGAACCCGGAGAAGCGATCGCGGTGTAATACGCTGTAGTGGAATTTATTTTTGCCGTGCTGCTGCTCGGACTCACTACGATCCCAGTGACGTTTGTGAGCACCACCGAGACGGACGTCGATCCACTGCACGCCGAACAGCTTCCAGACGACGCCGTAATCGTGGCCGATCCCGTTTGAAGCCCGGTGACGATGCCTGAGGTTTGCCCAACGGACACCGTGTTGCCGTCACTTGAAGACCACGCCACTCCAGACGTCAACGTCTTCTGGCTTCCGTCGCTGTAGGTGCCGGTCGCGCCCATCTGCCACACTTGATTCACGTTGAGAGTCAGGTTTTGAGGGCCGACAGAAACTCCGGTCAACGTTGGGTTCACGAAGAATCCCCGGCAGCTTATCGCCAGGGCCAAAGTCGCAAGCGCGGCAACGGCGCCCATCAGTCGGATTCTCTGCTTCGTGGAGGACATATTCGTTGAGACTCCTTGGGCTCGCCCGCTCAGTTGCTATCGTTTTCCTCGACCCGCCGGTCTGCCAAAAAATTGTAGCAGAGATGATTTCGCCCGGCGCGCACTGCAGTACCTGAACTGCGGGCGCGGAACCATCTCCGCCAATCGCCGCCGCGCGGTCTGCTTCCCGGGTAGAACGCCACTTCCAAGCCAGCTTGCAGAAAAAGCAAGGCGCCAACAAGTCTCCGGCGGGGACAGCCCTCGGCTATCCAGCCGGGCAAAGCCCGGCTCGCTCTGTTGGATAGAAGCACGGCGAACTAAGACTCCGCAGCCAGGACAAGACCAGCGGAGCTTCGCTCCGCGGACAGCCGAGGGCGGCTGTCCCCACATATTTTCAACTACAAAAACAAACGGCCAGCGCCAGAACCAGCTGCTGGCCATTCATACGTAGGCTGCTGAGTTCCCTACCGCCCCTTATGGCGCTCGTCCTTGGGGGCGTTCTGCTTGCGCGGAGGCGGGCTCGACTTGTGCTGCTGTGGGGCCGGCCGGGAAGCGTTCGCCCGCGGAGGATTCGACGCGGGCGCTCTCGCCGCCTTGTCCTTCGACTTGTACAAAGGGTTGGTACCGCTGCCTTTATTCTCGTACGACCGGCTCGTCGATCCATTCTTGTTTTGCGAGTGATTCGAGTTCGGCCGCGTGAACGGCCGGAATCCCTCGTTGGAATTCCCCTTGTTCCGCGGCGTCGACCCTACTCGCGCCTCTTTCGGCGACATGGCGGGCGCGTGATATTCCCCACCCGCGGTCCGGGCTGGAACCGCCGAACGGCCGCTGAAATCGCCGGGCTTGGCGGTGGCTGCAACCGCCGGACGTCCATGATTTTCAGATGCGAAGTTCTGGCGATTCTGGCCGGCGATGCGCTCGTGCTGGGTCTGCGCCTCCATCGCCGCGGTGTGCCGCTCGTGCGCGGCTGCCTCTTCCTGCGGCGTCGGACGCGCCTCTACGCCGCCTGTCCCGCCGTTGAAGCTCGTGGTTCTCGTGTTGTTGACCACGACGGTTCGGTTATAGACGTTGGTCACGTTCGTGCGGCTAACGTTCGTGACATAGCGGTTGTAGTAGAACGATCCTCCGCGCCACTCCCCTCCCACGAATCCCACACCGGTATAACCGAATCCGTAGTTAATGCCGCCATAGAAACCGATGTGCGGGCCCCAATATCCCGGATGCCACGCATAGAATCCCCCGCCCCAGCCCCAATATCCGGGCGTCCACAGCATGCCGGCAGGCGCCACCACCCACGTGCCAGGCACCCAGTAGTAGCCGGCGTCATCGTTCCAGCCCCAGTAGCCGGGTGTCCAGAAGAATCCGGGCCCCGGACACATCGGCTGCGCGTAAACCGGCAACGGAGGCGGGCCGACGCGTACCGCGATTCCAACCGCGACCTGCGAAAACGACGCGGCAGAAAACGATAAGATGACGACTGCCAGCAACAGCCAGCGAACTGCGGCTCCATTCCTGTTCATTGCCCTCTCCCTGATTGTGTCCCCAAGCCCGATCGGCCCAGTTGAGGCGCGAAACGCTATTGTGCCGCAAAAATCGGCGCTTGGCCCGGTTACGTTCCTCCCCTGTAAACACTGCACTTTAGAGTATGTTGCTGGGGCCAGAAATTATTTGGAATGAGCGGCTTGGGGCCGCTCCATTCCGGAACCCAGATGAAATTGTGCCGAGGCTGGCCGGGCGGGCATCGCCGCTCAACAACTGCGAACTGAGAGCTAATTGATCTTCCTGGCGCGTGCGATCCGCTCGTCGATCGGCTTGCGCCCGGCGAATCCTTCCTGCGTTCCGTGCCAGTGGGTAATGGATTTCTCGCCCGTCCTCCAGCACAGCAGAATAATCTGGCCTTCGACTTCGCAGGGAAAATCGAGCAGGCCAATGTCGATGTCTTTCACTTGCACGCCAATGGAGTCGATCTCCGCCAGGGCATCTTTGGCACGCTGCTCGGCCTTGACCCGCTCGGCTTTGCGCCGGGCCAGGGGCACCACATCGACAAACGTACCGCCGTTCAAAAAAATCCTATGGCTGAGCGCCTGTAGCTCGGCCTCCACTTCTTCCATCACCTTCTTGCCCGCGATCGCGGTGCGCAGCAGCGACTCGAGCACCGGCAACAACGAATGCGCTTCATCGAGAGTGAAAGTGCGGTCCGACATGGGATGACCCCATTCTAGCGCAGTCAGTGATCGAGTCGTTAGTCGTCTCGGCTTGATCCGTGCAAGTCCGCTTGAATCCGTGGCAAAAAATCCCTCGCCTCAGCGGCTTCTCCCGTGCGAAGGATCGGCCGACGTAGCCGTGTTCACGTCGATGGGAAGCCCCTCCCCGATCCCCGGCGCATTACAGTTCCCGTCGCGGCTGTAGTTGGTGCAGTGCGCTGCCACGTCCTTGCGCTGCGGGGACTGCGCGAACTGCCACACTTCGGCGAATCGGACTCCACTCTGCCCCGGACTCGGCGGACGCTGCGGAAACGCGCATCCCGGCGCGGGCGGGCAGGCATCGTTGATAGCCCAGTAAACGATCGCGCGCGTCCCGGCACTGTGCTGAATATCTTCGGCCGTGACCACGTTCCCGTCGTC
>JADGNP010000393.1 GCA_017883425.1 Candidatus Sulfotelmatobacter sp.
GGCGGCGAGCAGGACATGCGCAAGATGGGCGGCCTCCGCTCCTACATTCCGTGGACGTTCCTGACCATGGGCATCGCCACCCTCGCCATCGCCGGAATCCCGCCGTTCGCGGGCTTTTGGAGCAAGGACGAAATCCTGTGGAAGGCATACTCCAGCGAGCATGGGAGCTGGGTATTCTGGCTGATCGGCGTTATTACCGCCTTCATCACGTCGTTCTACATGTTCCGCCTCCTGTTCATGACATTTTTCGGCGACTATCACGGCGCCCATGTGGATGCGCATGGACACGGCAGCCACGACCAAGGCCACGATGACCACGGCCACGGCGAGCCTCACGAAAGCCCGATGGTCATGCTGATTCCTCTGATGATCCTCGCCGTGCTTTCCCTGGTCGGCGGTCTGGTTGGCATCGGCAACCGCTTCGAGCATTTCCTTGAGCCAGTGTTCGGTTCGGGAGCGGCCGCAGAAGCCGCTGGGGAAGCCGCGAGCCGCGGCACCGAACTCCTGCTCATGGGCGTTTCAGTGACGGTCGCAGTTCTGGGCTTCATCCTCGCGTACGTGCTTTACGTCAGCAAGCCCTATCTCCCGCAGAAGATCGCCGACTCCCTCGGCGGTTTCTACGAAGCGGTCCTGAACAAGTACTACGTCGATGAGCTTTACGCGAAGCTTTTCGTCAAGCCGCTGGTGGACGGCTCGACCAGCATCCTGTGGCAGAGAGTAGACCGCAAAATCATCGACGATACGGTGAACAACGCCGCCGACGGCGCGCGCCACGTGTCGGACGAAGTCCGCCACATGCAGTCCGGCAACCTGCGCTCCTACGCGGGCTGGATCGCGGCCGGCTCTGCCGTGGTGATTGCCTACATGATTTGGATGGGAGTGCGATGAGCACCGATAGCTGGAGCCCCTACATCCTGACCTTCGTGACTTTTGCCCCGCTCCTGGGCGCATTGCTGCTGGTGGTGTTTCCTCGCCGCGATCGCGACATCCGCATCTTCGCTCTGGTTTTTTCTCTGCTCACTTTTCTTCTCTCGCTGCACCTGCCGGTGCACTTCCATCGTGCCCAGACAGGATTCCAGTACGAAATCGACCGCCAGTGGATCTCCACTCCCAACATCCACTACCACATGGGCATGGACGGGATCTCCATGTGGCTGGTGGTTCTGACCACGTTCCTCACGCCCCTGTGCGTGCTGATCTCGTGGAAGTCCGTCCACGACCGGGTGAAGGAATTCTTCATTCTCCTGCTGATCATGGAGACCGCGCTAATCGGCGTCTTCACTTCCCTCGACCTTTTCCTCTTTTATTTCTTCTGGGAAGCCACCCTGATTCCGATGGCCCTGCTGATCGGCGTGTTCGGACACGAGCGCAAGGTCTATGCCGCGGTGAAGTTCTTCATGTACACCATGATCGCCTCGGTGTTTATGCTGGCCGCGATCCTGTGGCTCTACGCGCACACGGGAAGTTTTGATTTCGTCACGATTCGCGATCAGATCGCACGCGGCGCAGTACCGAATTTTCCGGCGGCCTCGCAGTGGCTCTTCCTCGGCTTCTTCCTGGCTTTCGCAGTGAAGGTTCCTCTATTCCCGTTCCACACGTGGTTGCCCGACGCGCACGTCGAAGCGCCCACCGCCGGATCGGTCCTGCTGGCCGGCGTGCTGCTGAAGATGGGCACTTATGGCATGCTGCGCTTCAACCTCGGCCTGTTCCCCGAGCAATCGCGCCACAACGCGCCATGGATCATGATTCTTGCGCTGATCGGCATTATTTACGGCGCGCTCGTAGCCATGGTGCAGCCCAACATGAAAAAGCTGATCGCTTACTCCTCGGTCAGCCACCTGGGCTTTGTGGTGCTGGGAATCTTCAGCTTCACCACGGCGGGATTAAACGGCGCGATATTCGTCATGCTGGCTCACGGAGTTTCCACCGGCGCCCTCTTCATGCTGGCCGGGATTCTCCACGAACGCCGTCACACCTACGAGATCTCGGAGTTCGGCGGCCTCGCCTCTGTGATGCCCGTCTACGCCTCCTTGTATCTGTTCATCGTGCTCGCCTCGGTCGGACTTCCCTTGCTCAACGGATTCATCGGCGAGTTCCTGGTCCTGAGCGGCGCATTCCAGGCAAAGGCCATCTACGGAGTGCTCGCGGCTACCGGCGTGATCTGGAGCGCGGGTTATCTGTTGTGGATGTACCAGAGAGTGTTTTTCGGCAAAGTGACGAATCCCGTGAACAACTCGCTGCCTGATCTTTTCGCCTTTGAGAAGGCCGCCGTCTGGCCCTGCGCCGTCGCGGCCCTGGTCATGGGCGTGGCTCCGATTCTGTGGCTGGGCGCGATTGATCCCGCCGTACAGGCCGCGCTCACCCCGTTCACACAAGTCGTTAGCAAGGTGGTGGGCCAATGATGGCACTCCCCTCCACTTTATTGCAGACGATTCCGCAGACGATTCCTCAAGGTGTCGATTACATCCGCATCCTGCCCGAACTGATCCTCTCGGCCTTCGGCATCGTGGTCATGGTGCTCGATCCTCTGGTGGACGAGGAAAAGAGCCAGAAACTACTGGGCTTTATCGCACTCGGCGGCACCGTCGTCGGACTTCTCGCCACTTGGTATATGGCGCAGTCCCCCGGCCTCGCCTTCTCGAACATGGTGAAGGTCGATAACTTCAGCGTGTTCTTCCACTACCTCGTCATCGCCATCGCCGCAGTCGTCATCCTCAGTTCGTTCGAATACATGGCGGTACAGCGGATTCGCGCCGGCGAGTACTACGCGCTGATCCTTTTCGGCGTGGTCGGCATGGCGCTGATGTCCTCGGCCGTCGAACTGGTTTTGATTTTTATCGCCCTGGAAATCTCCTCGATCTCCACCTATATCTTGACGGGATTCCGCCGCAACGAGGCCTCGAGCAGCGAATCATCCCTCAAGTACTTCCTTCTGGGCTCCTTCGCCACCGCATTTTTCCTGTATGGCGTGGCGATGATGTTCGGCGCGACCGGATCCACCAACCTTGGTCTCATCAGTCAGAAACTGCAGGCCGGTCCGGTCCAGTTGCTGGTGTACGTGGCCATGGCCCTGATGTTTGTCGGCCTGGGATTCAAAGTCGCCGCCGCTCCCTTCCACATCTGGACGCCCGACGTCTACGAAGGCGCCCCCGCCCCGATCGTCGGCTTCATGTCGACCGCGCCCAAAGCAGCGGCGTTCGCCGTGCTGCTGCGAGTCGTTTTCACCATCAATGCACCGGGCCGTTTCTGGCTCATCTGGATGGCTGCGGCCCTCTCCATGACCTTGGGAAACGTGGGAGCTCTGGTGCAGACCAACGTCAAGCGCCTGCTGGCCTACTCTTCGATCGCCCACGCCGGATATCTGCTGGTGGCCTTCGCGATGACCACCTCGGAGAACTCCGTCGCTGGCATTTCCGCCGCCATGTTCTACACCGCTGCCTACGCCGCCATGAACGTGGGCGCGTTCGCCGTGGTCAGCCACTTCGCCAACGCCGGCGAGCGTTACGTGACCCTCGAAGACTACGAGGGGCTCGGCCGCACTTCTCCGCTGCTGGCGGCCACGCTCACCATTTTCCTGCTCTCTCTGATCGGCATCCCCATGACCGGCGGTTTCTTCGCCAAGTTCTACGTCTTCAGCGCGGCAGTGAAAGCCGACCTGATCTGGCTCACGCTCATCGGCGTAGTCAACAGTGCCATTGGCGGCTACTACTACCTCCGTATCGTGGTCGTGATGTACATGCGGGAGTCGCGCAAGGAGGTCCCGATAACCCCGATCCCCCTTGGATTAGGCCTGGCGCTCGCGCTCAGCATCGTGGCCACCCTCTATCTCGGCATCCTGCCCAACCGCGTCCTGCAATATGCCCAGCAGTCCGCTCAGGAATTGCTCCCGCACCCGCCCAGTCCAGTCCCCGCAAACACCGCGCAAACACGGCCCCCAGCGGCCATCCCGCAGCACTGATTTCTCTGTGGGAAAATCCCAAAACGCGCATTGACAAGAGCCTTCGCCTGCGTGCATCATGTGTTCACCAAGTTTAAGTTCAGTCCTTCCTTCTCAAGGAACTGACAGCGGCCTGGAGGAGAGCAAATGCCCAAACTGATGCGTCGGCTTTGGTCGGAAGATGCGGGACAAGACATCGCGGAATATGCGGTGATGTTGGCCGTCATTCTGGTTCTGGTGGTAGGAACGGTTCGCTTGATTGGATCGAATGCCAACAACGTATTCTCACAGGCGGCCAGTTCGATCCAGTAGACCGTTTTCACCGTTTCAAAGCCATTTCGTCTAATTTGTATTGGAATGAAAACGTATATGACACGATTTACTCCAGGCGCCGCATTTACCGCTTACTTCTGGTTTCCAGGAGCAGCGGCTGCGGAGCAGCTTGGGGTGAGGATGAGCCACTAACGGCCACCTAGACTAACAAGCTTCCACCGCAAGCCGCGATCCCGAGATCGCGGCTTTTGTTTTCTGGTCGAACCAATACGCAGAACGCACCCAAGGAGAACCAGCCCGATGATTGTCAACATGTCAGAGAAAGCCACCGAGCAGGAAATCAACCACGTGATTGAACGTATCCGCGAGGCTGGATACCAGCCTCATGTCACGCGCGGCACCGAGCGCACCATCGTCGCCGCGGTGGGCAGCGGACGCCGCCACGAGATCGAAGCGCTCCAGGTCGCTCCCGGAGTGGACAACGTCGTGGCCATCGCCCAACCCTTCAAGCTGGTCAGCCGCCAGGTGAAGCCGGAGCGCACCGTCGTGAACGTGAACGGCGTCGCGATCGGTGGCCCCGAAGTCGTGGTCATCGCGGGCCCCTGTTCCGTCGAGTCGCGCGCGCAGTTGCTCGACACGGCCCATGCCGTAAAACGCGCTGGGGCTGCCATGCTGCGCGGCGGCGCCTACAAGCCCCGCACTTCCCCCTACGACTTTCAGGGCCTTGGTCTGGAGGCACTCAAGATCCTGCGGGACGCCCGGGAAGAAACCGGCCTCCCCGTGGTCACGGAAGTGATGAGCACCGAGGATGTGGACGTCATCTGCGAGCACGTCGACATGCTGCAGGTGGGAGCGCGCAACATGCAGAATTTCGCCCTGCTGCGCCGTCTCGCCACCGTCAACAAGCCTATCCTGCTGAAGCGTGGCCCGTCCGCCACGGTCAAGGAGTGGCTGCTCGCCGCCGAGTACCTGCTTTCTGGAGGCAACCAGCAAGTCGTCCTGTGCGAGCGCGGCATTAAGACGTTCGAAACCGAAATGCGCAACACCATCGACCTGGCGGCCGTCGCCCTCGCGCGTGAGCTTTCGCACCTGCCCGTGATCGCCGATCCTTCCCACGGCACCGGCAAGCAGAGCCTGATTGCGGCCGTTTCCCGCGCGGCCGTAGCCGTCGGAGCCGATGGTCTGATCATCGAGGTGCACCCGTG
>JADGNP010000394.1 GCA_017883425.1 Candidatus Sulfotelmatobacter sp.
TCAGCGCCACCCCCCCTTGTCCCGCATCGAATATGCTAGGCTTTAAAGGTACTTTTGGGCGTGCTGCCCTCTGAAGGAATTCCGGTTGATTAATCAGCTACTAGGCAAGGTTTTTGGGACCAAGAACGAGCGCGTTATCAAGGCGCTGATGCCGCAGGTCCAGGCGATCAACGCGCTTGAGCCGCAGATCCAGAAGATGACCGACGCCGAACTGCGCGCCAAGACGGGCGAATTCCGGCAGCGCATTCAGGAGCGGCTGAGCCGCGTCACCAGGAGTCCCCAAGCCGAGGCCCCCGAGGCGGGAGCCGAGGACGAGCCCGATCTTGACCAGCAGAAGCAGTTTGAAAAACAAGAGTACGAAGCTCTGCAGGAAGTCCTCGAAGAGATTCTCGTGGAGGCCTTTGCCGTGGTCCGCGAGGCCGGATGGCGTGTGTTGCACATGCGTCACTTCGACGTGCAGTTGATTGGCGGCATGGTGCTGCATCAGGGGACGATCTCGGAAATGAAGACCGGCGAAGGCAAAACGCTGGTCGCCACTCTTCCGGTGTATCTCAACGCGCTCAGCGGGCGCGGCGTACACGTGGTCACGGTCAACGACTACCTGGCCAAACGCGACTCGGAATGGATGGGCAGGCTGTACCGGTTCCTCGGCCTGTCGGTCGGCGTGATCGTGCACGATCTGGACGATGAGGAGCGGCGTGCCGCCTACGCGGCCGACGTCACCTACGGCACCAACAACGAGTTCGGCTTCGACTACCTGCGCGACAACATGAAGTTCGACATCAAGGATTGTGTGCAGCGCGGGCACCACTACGCGATCGTCGACGAAGTCGACTCCATCCTGATCGACGAAGCCCGTACGCCGCTGATCATCTCGGGCGCCAGCGAGGAATCGACCGACAAGTACTACACAGTCAACCGCATTATCCCCAAGCTGGAAAAGGGAGAAGAACTCGAAGTCGCGCCCGGCGAGCCCGCGCAGCTTACCGGCGACTTCGTGGTGGACGAGAAGCACCGCAACATCACGGTGACGGACGAAGGCTGGGTGAAGGTCGAGGGATTGCTCGGCATCGGGAACATCGCCGATCCGGAGAACTGGCCGCTCAAGCATCACGTCGAGACTGCGATCAAGGCGCACGCGCTGTATCGCCGGGATGTGGAATACGTCATCAAAGACGGGGAAGTCATCATCGTCGACGAATTTACGGGACGCATGATGCCGGGGCGACGCTGGTCCGACGGCCTGCACCAGGCGATTGAGGCCAAGGAAGGCGTGAAGATCGAGCGCGAGAACCAGACGCTTGCGACCATCACGTTCCAGAATTATTTCCGCATGTTCAAGAAGCTGGCCGGCATGACCGGCACGGCGGAAACGGAAGCGGCCGAGTTCGACAAGATCTACAAGCTGGAAGTCGTGGTGATTCCTACCAACATGGAGATGCTGCGACTGGAGCATCCTGACGTCGTTTACCGCACAGAAAAAGAGAAATACTTCGCGGCCGCGGATGAAATCGAACAACTCCACGCCAAGGGCCAGCCCGTGCTTGTGGGCACCACGTCGATTGAGAAATCCGAGCGTCTCTCTGAGTTGCTGAAGAAAAAAGGCCTCAAGGAGCACGTCGTGCTGAACGCCAAGTTTCACGAGCGCGAAGCCGAAATCGTTGCCCAGGCCGGACGCAAGGGTAGGGTCACGATCGCGACCAACATGGCCGGCCGCGGTACCGACATCCTGCTGGGCGGCAATCCGGAGTTCATGGCCAAGCAGGAACTGGTGAAGAAGGGAATTGCGCAGCAGTTGCGCGTGGCGCAGGGCAAGATCGAAGGGCCGCAGGAAGATGGGGAAACGTCCGTCTTCTACTACAACGGGAACGAATATACGATCCCGACCGACAAGTGGACCGAGGCGTTGAATCGCTACAAAGAGCAGACCGACAAAGAGCACGATGAAGTGACCGCGGTAGGCGGGTTGCACATTCTAGGCACAGAGCGTCACGAGTCGCGCCGCATTGACAACCAGCTTCGCGGGCGCGCCGGGCGCCAGGGCGACCCGGGATCTTCGCGCTTCTACCTCGCGCTGGAAGATGACCTGATGCGCATTTTCGCCAAGGAGTGGGTCTCGAAACTGCTTGAGCGCCTGGGCATGGAAGAAGGCATTCCCATCGAGTCCAAGCTCATTACCCGCCGCATCGAGACGGCGCAGAAGGCGGTGGAAGGGCAGCACTTTGAATCCCGCAAACACCTGCTCGAGTACGACGACGTGATGAACAAGCAGCGTGAGGCGGTGTATGGCCTGCGGCGCCGCTTGCTCGAAGGGACCGATCAGAAGGATCTCATCCTTGAGGATTATGTCTCGGCGATACTCGGCGAGTTGCTGGGGCAGTACTGCCCGGCCAAGGCTCACGCCGCGGACTGGAACATCAGGGGGCTGAAAGACGCGGTGTTCACGCGCTTCGGAGTCGATTTCCTTGCCGAAGGCGTGAAGGCCGATACGCTGAACCGCCAGGAACTTGGCGACGCCATTTTCGAGAAGCTGAAAGAGCGCTACGACGCGAAAGAGAAACTCATTGGGCCGGAGGCGATGCGCCATCACGAGCGCATGATCATGCTGAGCGTGATCGATCAGCAATGGAAAGATCACCTGCTCAGCATGGACCACCTGAAGGAGGGCATCGGACTGCGCGGGTACGGGCAGCATGATCCGCTGGTGGAGTACAAGAAAGAATCGTTCGACATGTTCGAAGCGATGATGCAGCGCTTCCAGGAAGATACGGTTCGCTATCTGTACCTGATGCAGATCCTGGAGCGTCCGCCGGACGCAGGCGCGGGTGGTCCGCCGCCGGGCGGGCCGGTTGAGCAAGGGCAGGAGTCAGGGGCTCCCGCTCCGCATAGTGGAGATGGTAACGGGCGGCGTCCGTCGCGCATGGTATCCACCTCGGCCGACGAACTGGAAGAAGCCTTCATGCGCCGCAAGCGCCGCGAGTTAGAACAAGCGCGCATGGCCGGAGCGGGAGACGCGCAGCCAGTGCAGCAGGTCGTCCGCGGGCAGGAAAAAGTGGGGCGGAACGATCCTTGCCCCTGCGGGTCAGGCAAGAAGTATAAGAAGTGCCACGGGGCGTAATTCGCGCTTCTCTACGACTTTCGGGTGCCCCATCCTTGTCGCGTTCTTTGCGACAGGGTGGGGCATTTGACTTTCATAGGCAGTTCGCGGAATGTCGAAGTCAAAATCCCCAGCCCTTCGGCTTAGCTGAGGGCAGGCTCTGTCCCTCCAAAACACAGAGGGACAAGGGTGGGGCACCCAGTCAGCGCTTAACGGCTTTGAAGATCATTTCGGTCGCCGCACTGCGCGTTGCCTGCTTCCAGTCGCTGAATAGGGTTGCGTAATTCTTGGTGATGTAGTCCGCGGGATTCACACCTAACTTCTTTGCGGTTGCGTCAATCCAGCGTGCCGGACCTTCGATCTCGCAGAAGTTACCGATCGGCGTTTCGTCTACGACCACCTGTCCCTTGCCATCGCTCCACTCCGCGCGGAATTTTTCGTAGCGGAACGACGGCGCGTACCCCAGCCCTCGAAGAATCCCATCCATCTTTTTTCCGTCAGCGACGCCCGTCTCCAACTCGACCCGGCTGCTGTGACGTCCTTTTATACCGCCGCTTTTATGGGTCAGCGTCCACGCCAAACCATACTTTCGCAGGCGTAACAGTTCTTTTCGCGCCCGCAATACTTCGCCCGGCAGATCGTAGAGCGTGTTCATCTCGTGGGTGCGCCGCGTGACCAGGCGGAATCCTGCCGCGCGCAGGTAGCGAGTCAGGGCCCGCAGATCGACCACGCGGAACTTAATCTCGATTTCGCGCTGCATGAAAAGAGTGTATTACGGGCGCGCTGCACCCGTCGCCGGAGTGGCTTCGATGCGGAAGCGCGTCGGGCCGAGTTTCTTCTCCCAGTCCACCGGTTCGACCCGGCCCACCGCGAACACCCAACTCAGCGCACCGATCCAGGAAACCACGGCGGCAATCACCACGGGCCAATAGAACTGGCCGGTGCGGCCCAGCAGGTATCCGGTAAGCATGGGAGCCACCGCACCCGCAAAGTTGCCGATGAAATTCTGCACTCCGGCCCAACGGCCTGCAACCTTCGTTCCTGCCAGCGTCTGCGTTACTGCCCAACAATTTCCACCGCTCATTCCGAGGAAGATGCCTGCCGGCGCCAGGACCCATATGAAAACGCTGTCGGGTGCAAAGGCGGCTGCGGCCAGCGAAGCTCCCAAGCCCATCTGCCCCACTCCTAGCATTGTCTTTCGTACCCTTGTCGGAGAAGATCCCGCGGCGATCCACTGGTCCGAGAGCTTTCCCAGGCCAATCCCTGAAACCGAGGACAGGAAAAAGACCAATCCTCCCACCTTGGCCATCTGACTCATGGAAAAATGGCGGCCCCGTATCAGATAAGACGGCAACCAGGTCACTAGAAAGTAAAGCGTGTAGTTGGTGCAGAACTGCCCCAGGCACGTGCCCCACGCCGATCGTTGCCGCAGGATATCGAGAATTCCCACCGTTGCTTGGTTCGTCGGCGTGGCGGCGCGCGTGCGGCGCGGCATCCAGGCCAGCCACGGGAACAGCCAAAGCAAGGCTCCGAGGCCGAGAGCCAGGAAGAAGGGCCGCCAGCCAAAGCGGGCAACCACGTTTCCACCCACCAGAATACCGATGGCAGGCCCCAGGCCAAGGCCTGCCATGATTGCCGAATTCGCAAAGCCGCGGCGACTCTCCGTGAAATGGATGCCAAGGATCTTGCAATAGGAGGGGAAAGCCACCGATTCGCCCACGCCCAGAATCACGCGGATGACAATCAAAGCGACAAATCCGTGCAATATTCCCGTCGTTGCGGTTGCTGCGGACCACACGAAAAAGCCGGCTGCGAAGACCCATTTGACGTCGAAGTGATCCACCAGCCACCCAGCGGGGATCTGCATGAACCCGTAGGTCCAAAAAAAGGCCGCCAACAGAGTGCCGAGCTGCCAATCGGAGAGACCGAGTTCACCCTTGATCAGTGGCGCCGCGATCGACAGATTGCTGCGGTCGATGTAGTTGATGAGGATCGACAGGCTCAGGAGGAAAAGGACGCCGTTCATCCCGGCGCTGCGTGGCGCTTCGTGGGTGGTCGTGGCAGTCATCGCGGCAAAACCCGACAATGCTACACCATCTCCGCAACTTCGTCGGGGATTTGTATATCGTCGAAGCGACTATTCGGACCATTCCTTCCTCGGCCCGCCCGCAACAGCGAACAACCAGTTCCTGTTGATCTATTGAAGATTGCACAATATTGTGACACTCACCCCACTGTCATTTCGAGCGCAGCAAGGTCTGTCCGCGAGCGGACAGACCTTGCGGAGTCGAGAAACCTGCTTTTCTGCC
>JADGNP010000395.1 GCA_017883425.1 Candidatus Sulfotelmatobacter sp.
ACAGAAAGGGAGTTCCTGGCGTCGCTGATGCTGACGCAATCTCCACCTCAGTCCGTCTCCCCAGCTGCCCTGGTACATCTCAGGTCAGTGCTGAGCGCACTTTTGGCGTTGGTTGAAAGTCGGAATAATGCCAATCTCCGAGGCGCATCGCAACCCCGACAACCTGCCCAAGAACCTCGGCCTCCTGCGGGTATCTAAGAACTCGCACCGAAACGGGAGACAGGGGATGAGGTTGCAAGACGATGGAGTCACGTTTGATCGAGCACCAGCAACACGTATGTCCTTCGCGCATTTCCACAAAGTAAATAGGACGCTCGAACTCCGAACGCCATATTCCTTCCCCTACCTTGCTCTTGGCTTCGTCCACTTGCACGAAACTGCCAGGTGGAAGAATGGGATACATCGTGAAATCTTCCGATCCAATATACCCATATGTGTACCGGTCGTCCGCAAACTGCGCAAGGTAAGACATGGGCACAATACCCCATTGCTCGATTACACGTCCCAAGTCCGTCGTTTTCTGGAGCGAGAATCCTGGATCGAGCTTCGTCGGCATCCGCACTTGTCTGACGTTGCTCAAAGCTTCGGACACATGAGACTTCCGCGGATGCCCAAAGCCAATGTCCGCTGAGATGTCATCAAGTTCGAGGCCATAGAAGGATAGCAGCTCGCGATATTCTCGCCGATAGATAGCTGCAAACGAATAGAGTCGAAAAATACTTGGAATTATGCCTTTGGTTTCGATGTCGGACAAGCGGCTGGGCGGAATTGCGAATTCCTCACTCTCAAGTCTCTGCGCGATCTGATTACTGGCCAGTTCCACGTCCCTCATACGATATCCGAGGGTTTCTCTTAGCGCCCGCAGCCTCTGTCCACCGTTAAGTTGCACAACCACTAACCTCCCAGGGACATTCTATCATCGGTTCCGATGGCGCAATGAACACGAGCCTCCTGGATTTCCGGATTTTGGAACAGAAAAGCGTGCGTGGTTGCTGTGCATTTGCTTCAGAATGAATCCAGACGGACACCTCCGGCCGCACCAGCGCGCAGGTCCCCGTAAGCGTTTGTTCGGTTTTCGTAACAGGAAAATTTGCCGCCTTGCCTATGTCCGGGAGATGGAGTAACAATATCTTTCCGGGAAGGCACTAATCCGGGAAAACGCGGTCGCAGCACCTGAGGGGGCTCCCCGACCGGGGAGAATAAGATTGGTTCCCAAGTGAAGGAACCGACGCCTGCGACGCAATGTTGAACTGTAGTCCCGCAGCTTGGCAAGCTGCGATGACCCCCAGTTCCTGCTCAAAACAAACTGCTCGACATATTGCACTCGGCAGATGCAGGAGGTGAATCTATGTCAGAAAGCGGAGTCGCAACCGAGGGAGATCCGTCGCCGGAACGCGACCGCTATCGGGTGCTACTCGAGATCACCGACCTGGTAGTGCGAGCCAAAAGCTTGCCCGACGCATTCAAAGAACTCGCCCGCCCGGTGCTGGCCCTGACGGGAGGCGAAATGCTGAATCTTTCCCTCTACGACCCGCGCCGGGATTGCATGCTGACTCACTACTGGAAAAAGAACGAGGAAAGTGGAGAGTTCGATGCCTTCCCTGTGGACGAAGTGGCGAGCGGGTGGGTATGGAAACATCAGGAGCTGATCACCATTCCCGATACCGAGCGCGAGCAGCGCTTTCCCGGCTTCGTGCCCGTGCTGCTCAATCACGGTGTCCGATCCTACATCGCCCTTCCCATGAGCACGCCTTCACGCCGTTTTGGAGCACTTGGCCTGGGCAAGAACGTTCCCGAAGCCCTGAACGCCGAGGACGTCGAATTCCTCGCGCGCGTTGCGTTGATGGGAGCTGTTGTGCTGGAGAAGGATAGAGCGTACAGCGCCTTTGAGGAACAGCAGAGCCTGGTCGCGATCAGCCGGGAACTGAGTTCCATCCTGGAGTTGGAGAAACTGTTGCCGACCATTCTCTCCAGTCTTCGGAACATTGCGCGCTACGACCGGGCCATCCTGTGCCTGCTGGATGAGGAGGGCAAGAACGTGGAACGGTATGGAGAGGCTCTGGAGTGGGAGCCTCTCGTCAACCAGGGAGGTGCGATTCCGATCCGGCAATCCCTCTGCGGGCGGGCGATCCAGACGCGAGACACTGCATTCCTCACCGCAGACGATTTGCGGGACATGAACGACCCACTGGCGAAGGCCATGTGCGGAGCCGGGGTCCGGTCGGTTTGCAGTGTGCCCCTGATCGCGGGTGAACGGGTCTGGGGAGCACTGAATCCGAGTAGCAGGATCGAGAATGCGTTCGGCCCGCCGGAGGTTGAATATCTTCAGCAAGTAGCCACCCAGATCGCGGCTGCGCTCCAGAATGCGCATGCCTATCGCGAGATCGCACAACTCAAGGAACGCTTAGACCAGGAGAAGCGCTATTTGGAGTACGAAATCCGGAGCGCAGAACGCTCCGACGATATCGTTGGCACCAGCCCGGCCTTGAAACGCGTGCTGGACTATGCTGCCATCGTCGCCGACACCGACTCCACCGTCCTCATCACCGGCGAAACCGGGACCGGCAAAGAACGTATAGCCCGCTTGATTCACGGCATGAGCCGGCGCAAGGATCGCAACTTCATCAAGGTGAACTGCGCCGCCATTCCCACGGGACTGCTGGAAAGCGAACTGTTCGGCCACGAAAAAGGAGCGTTCACCGGAGCGGTAAGCCAGAAACTCGGCCGGCTGGAATTGGCGGATAAGGGCACCTTGTTGCTCGACGAGATTGGAGAAATTCCCCTCGAGGTGCAGCCCAAGTTGCTGCGCGTTCTGCAGGACCATGAGTTCGAACGCCTGGGGGGAACGAAGACGATCCGTGTGGACGTGCGGCTGATCGCCGCCACCAATCGCGATCTGGTTCGCGCGGTGGAAGAGAAAGAATTCCGCAGTGACCTGTTCTACCGCTTGCACGTGTTTCCCCTGCATCTGCCGGCGTTGCGCGACCGGCGCGAGGATATCCCCATGCTGATTCGCCATTTCGTCGAAAAGTGCGGGGTCCGGCTGCACAAGCGGATCGAGGTCATCCCCGATGAGACCGTCGAAGCCATGATGCACTGGAGATGGCCGGGAAACATCCGCGAGCTGGAGAATTTTATCGAACGCTCGGTGATCCTTTCGGAAGGCAACCGGTTGAGCCCGCCGCTCGGCGAGTTGCGCGAGGAAATCTCACGACAGCCGTCCGAGTCCGACGGTACGCTGCGCGACAAAGAACGCGAGCACATCGTCGAAATTCTTCGTCAAACCGGGGGCGCCCTGTCGGGTCCGGCAGGCGCGGCGGCCCGGCTTGGACTCAAGCGCACCACCCTGCAGTACAAGATGCAGCGGCTGGGAATCTCACGCACGGATTATCTGCACTATGGATCCCCGGGCTAAATGACATCTGCCCAACTGTCGGCAACCGGGCCAGTGCTACGGCATTTCCCTTCGCGTGCTGCCCGTTCAAACCATCCTAAGCAGTGAAGTTACAGCCACATAGTGTACGTCGAGTATGTGGCAGTTGGTGTGCATTGGTTTGTCCAGGTGGCGCATTGCCGCTCTCCCGGCGAACGATTCCGCCAGTCAAGTTTCGTCGACCAGCAGGAGTTTGCAATGAGTGCGCCCCGACGCTTCGCGGTACCGAACGACTGTCTAAGCTGCGAGTTGAGATGGACTTGCGACTTCTGCAATCTGCCTCAGCCGCTGATGACTGAGTTCAACACGATGGGGCACCTGACCCTGTATCCCGCCAATGCCACTTTGCTGACGGAAGGTCAAATTCCGCGCGGCGTCTACATCGCCTGTTCCGGCCGCTCCAAGCTCTCGGTCGGGGCTCGCGATGGCAAGACGATCATCCTGAAAATTGCCGGAGACCGCCAGGTGCTGGGGCTGAGCGCGGTCGTCTCCGGGGCACCCTCACCGATTACGGTCACCACCATCGAACTTTGCCAGATCAAGTTCGTCGAACGCGACAGCTTCCTGCGTCTGATCGAACACAACAGCCACGCCGCACTCGCGTGCGCCACTATGCTCGCGCGCGAGGTCCTGACCTCGTTCGACGATGTGCACGAACTGCTGCTCGCCCGCAGTTCGACGGAGAAGCTTGCCCGCCTGCTGCTTTCCTGGGTCTCGGACGAGCCCCGCAACCGGGAACTCCGCGTCGCCACGGAATTCACGCACGAAGAAATTGCCCAAATGATCGGATCTTCGCGAGAAACGGTAACCCGCTTGTTGAGTGACATGAAACGGAAAGAGTTAATTCGCCTTGAGGGTGCAACGCTGGTGATCCCCAACCGGATCGCCTTGCAAGCCATTGCGTCCTGAGAGTTCCCTCCCCCGGGCGGACGAAGCGGTCTTCGCGTCCGCCCTTTTTTTTCTCACAAGTTGAACAGTTCCCGCAGGCGGCGGGTCTGCGCGCGGCTCACCGGAATCTCGGTCTGCTTTTTGTCGTCCATGCGCAACTGGTAGGAGCTCTTGAACCAGGGCACGACTTCGCGGATGTGATTGATGTTGACCAGAAAGGACCGGTGCGCCCGCCAGAACAAGTTAGGATCGAGATTTTCGAAAAGTTCTTCCAGCGTTCGGCAGTTGGAGTGGCCTTCCATGCCCAGATGGCCGCTGGTGGCGACGGTGATGACGCCATCGTCAATGGTCGCGTAGCAGATATCCTTCGGGTCGGTCAGGAATAGCCTGCCCGCCGCTTTGATGAGAATCTTCGCCGTCTGCGGCTTCTGCGATTCCAACATCCGCACCAGGGTTTCGAATTTTTCTTCCGGCCCGGCGCCCGCTTCAATCTTTGTCCGCGCTCTCTCGATGGACTGGGCCACTCGCTTCTTATCGAATGGCTTCAGGATGTAGTCCACCGCGTTCACCTCGAACGCCTTCACCGCGTATTGATCGAAGGCGGTCGCGAAGACAATTTTGGGAAGAGGGACCTTGCGATCGAGCAGCTTCTTGATTACCCCGAAACCGTCCAAGCCCGGCATGTGGACGTCGAGAAAAACGATATCCGGATTGTGTTCGCGGATCAGGCTGATCGCTTCCAGGCCGTTCTTGCCCTGCGCGACTACGTTCACGTCGTCCAGGTTCTTGAGCAGATAGGCAAGTTCGTCGCGCGCCAGTTGTTCGTCATCGACGATGACCGCGGAGAGGGGCATAGGGTTCAGAGCCGAGCTACGGATGAAACCGGCGATCGCGGCTGCGATCGCCGTGTCCTTAATGGTGAGTATAGTCACCGCAGCGGGCAGGCCGCCAGTCGCAATCCTATACGTCGTGGGTCAATTTGCGAAACCTGAACCACAAAATGCAAGAAGGTACACGAAGGAAATGCCTGAGACCAAAAAGCCTTCGTGTACCTTCGGGGCCTTGCTGGTTCAGAGT
>JADGNP010000396.1 GCA_017883425.1 Candidatus Sulfotelmatobacter sp.
CGGCTAAAGCCGAAACCCGTTGCAGTTCCTGGCGGCACGGCTGAAGCCGTGCCCTTCCCGTTCCTGCCTTCCCTATACAGCAAATCGAGAACTGCTCTAAAGAGGCTGCGGAAAAACGCAATCTCCCGAAGAAGCAACGATCACAGGGGCTGAAGCCCGCACTGATTTCACGCTGCTTACGCGGCCCTGAAGGAAGACCGCTCTTCCACGGTAATGCGCGCATTTGTGAGTTTTTCCGCAGCCCCTGAAGGCGAGATTGATTAGCCAGCACTTACGCTATGCCTGAAGGTGTTCGGTCCGCGTGCTGATGTGGCATGCCTGAAGGGCATGCCCTGATACGAATCCGTGATCAAGCAGCCCCCATTAACCACCGGCTCTGAGGAACTCGCCACGATCAGCCTTATTGCGTGACCGTAGCCTGGTAGCTCACGGCCTGCCAGTGGCCAGTGCGGCGCACCCAGACCCGGGTATAGCGGTAGGGACCGCTGAAGTCTTCCCCAAGCTGGTGGCCCTTCACGTCCGCCCGAGCCGTGACGACGGCCGTATCGCCGTAGACGCGCACCACCATGTCACTCACGTTGATGGCATCATAGCGAAGCTGGCCGCTCTTGCGAGCCGAGACCGTGTCCTGCTTCGTGGTGACCTGGCCCAGGGGAGTGATCGCGACGTAGTCCTCAGCGAGGGTTCGCTGGGAGAAATCGGGATCGCGGTGGAGGCTGGCCTCCCGAGCCTGCCGTTCCATTTCCACGATCTCTCGAATCGTCGTCTGGTCGGCTGAATCGATGGACGGCCGTGGATGAACCGCCACATGCTGTCCCGAAAAGGCCGTCAGCGGCACAAGCAGAGACAACAATAACACTGCACACCTGTTGATCACGATGAGACCTCCGCGGTTTGCGAGGGGACAGAGATCCGCCTGACCGAGCTACGCAATCTTGGATGCGGGAGTTCCGTGAAAAAGTTCCCCACCGCGACATTTATATTGCCATCCAGTATCCGCCAGTATTCAGGGGTCATGCTGGAATCCCTCTGTACGAATACAGACTGTGCCGCAGCCTGTATCATTTGCACTTCTTGGAAATACCGAGCGGACGCGCCTCCCAGGAGTCTGCCCCGCAGCGCACCCCACACCCACTACGAACAAGTTACTGCAACTCCCCTTCCATGCAGAGTACCGCCCAAATCCTTGACAAGATGAGCCGACCGCTCTGGGCACCCGATCCTGTTTTGTCCACTCCGGGACTGGACTGTCCAGTATCGGACAGGAGTCTTTCCAAGCTAGTCTCCGTCTCGCGCGATCGGCGGCACACAGGCGAGGGGCAGTATCTAGTAGAATCAAACATCCGATCAAGGCATGGCCGACATCCGTCGTGGTCTGATCATCGTGAACACCGGGCCGGGCAAAGGCAAAACCACCGCCGCCATGGGAACGGCCCTGCGAGCCGTCGGCCAGGGAATGCGAGTTCTGATGCTGCAGTTCCTGAAGGGTTCGTGGCACTACGGCGAACTTGACGCGGTGCAGGCCTTCGGCGACAAGTTTGTCATCAAGCAGATGGGCCGGGGCTTCGTGAAGGTCGGCGCGGAGAAACCGGACGCGGAAGACGTGCGCATGGTCGAAGAGGCCTGGACCGAGGCCGACCATGCGATCCAATCGGGGGAATGGGATCTGGTCGTTCTCGATGAGATCAACTATGCCATCAGTTACGGCATGCTGGACCCGGCGAAGGTGGTCGAAAGCCTCAAGCGGAAACCAGAGATGGTCCACGTCATCTTGACGGGCAGGAACGCGCACCCCACAATTGTCGAGGTAGCCGACACGGGGACCGAAATGAAAGAGATCAAGCATGCCTATCAAAAGGGCGTGATGGCACAGAGAGGAATCGAGTACTGAACGGGTAATTGGGGAATTTAGTAATTGAGTAATTAAAGGGCTTCGCTTTTCAATTACTCAATTACCAAATTACTCAATTACCAAATCCCCATGGCTTGGTTTAAACGCGAATCCGGCGAGTTGGATACTTCGGGCGAGAAAACGGTCCGCACCGAAGGCTTGTGGGTGAAGTGTGAGAACTGCCGCCAGATCATCTGGAAGAAGGATCTGGAAGAGAACATGAACGTCTGTCCGAAGTGCGACAAGCACTTCCGGATCGATGCCCGGACCCGCCTCGCCCAGTTGCTCGACGACAACCAGTACGAGACTTTCGACGGAGATATCGCATCGACCGACCCGCTGAAATTCGTGGACCTGAAGCCTTACTCGTCGCGACTGAAGCAGGCGCAGCAGGATACGGGCCTGAAAGACGCGATTATTAACGCTCAGGGCAAGCTGATGGGGCGGCCCGTGGTGGCCAGCGTGATGGAGTATTCCTTCATCGGCGGCAGCATGGGCGCCGTCGTGGGGGAAGCGATTACCCGGGCCGTCGAACGCGCGGCCGCTACGCGCATACCTCTGATTATTGTGTCCGCATCGGGCGGCGCCCGCATGATGGAAGGCGTGATCAGCCTGATGCAGCTGGCGAAGATATCAGCCGCGCTGGCGCGGTTGGACAAGGCCAAGGTCCCCTACATTTCGCTGCTGACCGATCCCACCACAGGCGGCGTGACGGCATCGTTTGCCATGCTGGGCGATTTGAACATCGCGGAACCGGGCGCCCTGATTGGCTTCGCCGGACCGCGAGTGATCGAGCAGACGATCCGCCAGAAGCTGCCACCCGGCTTCCAGCGCAGCGAGTTCCTGCTGCAACACGGCATGCTGGATGCAGTGGTTCCCCGCAAAGAGCTCAAGCCCTACATCGCGCGCGCTCTGGATTTCATGACGGCGTAAAGCAGCTGTCAGCTTTCAGCTATAAGCTATCAGCTTTCAGCCGTCAGCCGTCAGGATCTGCCGCGCTCCAATGACACCGCGGCCGCCGCATTCCAGTTTTCACGACATTTTCAGTCGTCCATAAGACTGATAATCTGAGAGGTCAAGCTGAGAGCTTGACAGCTGAGAGCTTCTCCATGTCCTACGAAACCGCAGTGGCGAGCATGTTCGCGCTTGGGCACGAGCTCGCCCACACGCCGTCGAACAAATTCGACTTGGCGCACATGCGCGTGCTGTTGGCGGCCATGAATCATCCCGAGCAGGCATCTCCCAGCGTGTTGATCGCGGGGACGAACGGGAAAGGCTCGACTGCGGCGACGCTAGCGTCGATCCTGCGGGCGTCCGGTTTGAAGACCGGGCTCTACACCTCGCCGCACCTGGTACGAATCAACGAACGCATCCGCGTGAACGGAGAAGAAATCAGCGACGATGATTTTGCCGGGCTGCATGGGGAAGTAGATCGCGTGGCCGAGCGACTCGTGGAGCGGGGAGAATTGCCCTGGCATCCCAGTTTCTTCGAGATGATGACCGCGATTGCGTTCGTCCACTTCGCGCGCGAGCGGGCGCAGATTGCGGTGCTCGAAGTCGGCATGGGCGGGCGGCTGGATGCGACCAATGTTGTGGAGCCGCGGGTCAGTGTGATTGCCGACATCTCGCTTGACCACCAGAAGTTCCTGGGCAATACGGTAGGCGAGATCGCGCGCGAAAAGGTGGGGATCATCCGTCCCGGCGGTGTGGTCGTGACCCTACCGCAGCAGCCCGAGGCGAACGACGTTATCGGCAATACGATTCTTGATCTGGGAGCGCGGGGAGTGAGTGCCGTGCAATATGTGCCGCCGGTATCGCCGGGGAGTGGCGAGTACCTGGTACTTAGCACCGAGAACGTCAGCGGCTCCGGTTCGGAAAGGCCTTTGACCGCAGAGGACGCGGAGAAAGCCGCGAAGGGCGCCGAGAGCTGCACACCCCAGTGCTTTTATCGCTATCCGCTGCAGGTCATGGGGACACAGATTCTGGTCGAGACGTCGCTAGTGGGGCGGCACCAGCTACGCAACGTGGCGCTGTCGATTGCTACGGCAGAGGAGTTGAGCAAGCAAGGATTCACCGGGATCACCGCGGCCACGATGGAGCGCGGAATCCGCGAGACGAAATGGCCGGGACGGCTGCAGGTAGTCGCTGCCCGGGCTGGTTGGCCGGAGATTGTGCTCGATGTGGCGCATAATCCGGCGGGAGCGTGGGCCCTCCGCTCCGCCCTTTCGGAGCGCTATGACGACCGTCCGCTGATTTTCGTTTTCGGAGCGATGCGCGACAAGGCAATCTCAGAGATGACCGAGATCCTGTTCCCGCTGGCCCACCGGGTGATCGCCACGCGGCCCCAGAATCCCAGGTCGGCGTCGCCGGAAGAGATTCAGCAGGCCGGGAGCCGCACGGGAGCTGAAATTGAGCCGGTTGCCGAGGTTGCGGCGGCTCTGGAGCGAGCTCGCGACGGCGCGGGACCGAAGACGGTCATTGTGGTGACGGGTTCGATTTACCTGGTTGGGGAAGCAATGCGTCTGCTCGGCGTGAGGATTTGAGCAGTTTTCGTGATTGAGCGTCTTGCCGCAGCATGATGCCGGTTCGTATCAGGGCATCGCTTTAGCGATGCCGCGGACTTGGTCTTCTGCGGTATGCCTGAAGGGCATACCCTGATACGAATTGCGATTTTGATGCGAATCGCGACTTCGTTTAGCGAACGGCGGCGGCGCGTTGGCAGGGGGTTTTCCCCTAGAATGGAAGTGTGCAGGAAGTGAAGTCATCGCTTGATCAGGTGGAAAGCGGCCAGGTGGAAAGCGGTGTCACCCACGCCGTGCCGGTCGCCTCTCCGTTAGCCTCGAGGCGGCGAAGTCTCCATGCCCTTCCAGACCTGGAATACGGCTGGCTGAGCCGGCTGCGCTCGTACTTTATCCTCGATCCGCTGATCTGGCTCTACACGCTGGTGATGGGACTGCTCGCGATCCCCGGCGGTTTCTTCGACCGCGACGGACGACGTCTGCACTGGTTTTCCTACGCCTGGTCCTGGCTGATCATGAAGACGATCTTTTCGCCCGTGAAGGTGACCGGGCTCGACAAGATCGACACTTCGAAGCCGCATGTCTACGCGTCGAATCACGCTTCCGCGCTCGACATACCGATGCTCTACACCTATCTCCCGTTCCAGTTCCGCATCGCGTTCAAGAAGGAGTTGCTGGCGTATCCCGTGGTGGGCTGGCAGCTCAAGCGTTCGGGGCAGGTCTGCATCGATCAGCAGAACCCATCTCATTCGATCAGCAGCATCCGCGCGGCGTTGAAGGGACTCAAGGCTGGTCTGCCACTGGTAATTTACCCAGAAGGCGGGCGCACCCCGGACGGAGAGATCAAGCCCTTCCTGCCGGGAGCGTTCTTTCTGGCGATCAAGGCGCAGGTGGATATTGTTCCGGTTGCCTTGGTGGGCACCTACGAATTGCTCCCCATGAATACCTACCACATCAAGTGCCGTCCGCTGGAGATGCGGGTGGGAG
>JADGNP010000050.1 GCA_017883425.1 Candidatus Sulfotelmatobacter sp.
GATTGCTCCCCGCATCGGCGCTGCCTGGGATGTCTTCAAAGACGGAAGAATGAAGGTGTTCGGCAGCTACGGCAAGTTCTACGACATCATGAAGCTGAACGTAGCGATCAGCTCATTTGGCGGCCAGTACTGGAACAGTTGCACTTATGCGCTGGATACCTCCGACCTGAGCGTAATCAAACCCGCCTTGGACAGCGCGGGCCGGTATTGCGTTGGCGCGGCAGATGCTCCAGCGAATTTTGGCGGCTCCACGCCTGCGGGTTTGACCTTCCTCGAGAACGTAAACTTCCGCACCTTCCCCACCACGTGCTCAACCTGCAGCCTGACTTCCACGGGCGTTACGCCTGGGCTAAAACCCTTCAGCCAGCACGAGAGCACCTTCGGGGTTGATTACCAGATCAAGAAGAACATTGCGCTCGAAGTGCGCTGGGATCGCCGCCGGTTGGATAACGCGATCGAAGACTCGTCGCTCATCAACGGCGGCAACGAGACCTTCGTCATCGGCAACCCTGGGAAGGGTGAAGAGAGATCCTTCACCAGTTTCTATAACTTCCTGTATCCGGGCGTTACGCCGGACTGCGGAACGGGCTCTATAAGCGGTGGTGTCTGCCCGCCCGAGCACATCTTTGCGGCTGAGCGAAGCTACGATGGTCTGGAATTCCGCCTGACCAAGGGCATCAGCCAGCATTGGTTCGGGATGTTCTCCTATACCTACAGCCACTTCCGGGGCAATTACACCGGCCTGACCAGCTCCGACATTTCCGACGGCCAAGCCGGCGGCCGCAGTTCACCGAACAACAGCCGGGCTTTCGACGAGCCGTATTTCTCTTACAACGCGAATGGCGGTTCCTCCAGCGGGTTGCTGCCGACGGATCGTCCCAATACCTTCAAGGGCTATGCCTACTACGAGTTGGGTGAGGGCAAGCATGCCTCGACCAGCTTCGGCATCTTCCAGTACCTGTATAGCGGTTCACCCATTACCAGCTATCTGGATGTGGGCGCCGGAAACGGCGCCTGGGCGGTGCAGGCGTGGGATCGTGGAAAGTGGGTTGATGTTGCGCAGGATCCTTCCACTGGCTTCATCACGATCGGCAGCCCGCGCACCCGCCGTACGCCGTGGTACACCCAGAGTGACTTCAACATTGAGCAGAAATACAAGCTGAGCGAGAGCAAAGTGCTTAGCTTCTCGGCAACTTTCACCAACCTGCTGAACCAGCGTGCAGTAACTGCTTATTATGCAGATATTACCTCTCTGAATGTCACGAACCAGTATATTGCTCTGGACGCTCCCGGCGCGGTGTGCTCATTTGGCACCCAGTGCTACATCGGGAACAACCTCCCGTTCTATGGTGTAGTTGAGCAACCTTACAATGTTCAGGACCAGCTCAATAACTTCAAGAACCGGGGCGTCTCGGGGGCTCTCAGCAGCCAGTACGGCCAACCGGCGTATTACCAACTGTCCCGCAACATCCGCCTGGGGGCGAAGTTCACCTTCTAAGCGGACCAGCGACAGGCAATACCTCTGAGGGGCCGGGAAACCGGCCCCTTAATTTTTGTCCGACGACTACACGGGAAAAATGAACCACGGAGTTCGGCGTAGCGACAGTATCCCGCTGGTGCACTGCAAGCTTGCCTCCGGTTGGATCTCCCCTCTTGGCCGGCGCTCTAGCGCCCGCATCCTTGAAGATGGCGGAACGGTGGCGTTCGCTCAGTGAGGACGCGGTGGGCGACCTACGTTGGCCGGGATAACCACAATCGGCTGTAGTTTCCAGCTAGATTTACTCTCAACCGTGAGATGGCGCGGCTTTCGCCGCGCCATTCCTCTTTGCTCAGATCCTTACTTCCCGAAGATCACATAGTGGCCGCTGGTGGCCATGAAGAACAGCAGGGGGACGGACAAGAAGAAGTTCGTCCGCGAGGCCAGAAAGGCCTGGCGCGCCAGGATGGCCGCGTCGGCGGGAGGCGTGCCCGCGAGCGTTCCCCGAATTACCTTCTTATTGTTCGGCCAGATGATGCCCCAGACGTTGAACAGCATCACGATGCCAAAGCCGCCGCCGACGCCAATCGAGAGCACGTGGTTGTCGTCTCCGCCGACGGGGGTGTAGTTCACGAACAGACATGCCGCGGCAATGCAGACGATGGCAGTGATGGTGCCGAGGACGTATCCGCTGGGCGTCATCTTCTTGATCACCAGGAACAGGATGGCCCAGACCACGATCCAGAGCAGCAGGAAGAAGCCGATTGTGCTCAGCGGGCTGGTGCCCTTGAGATTAGCGTCGGGGCCGACGTAAAACTGCGCCCAGTACCAGAAACCGAAAAAGACCGTGGCCAGCGCGCTCCAGCGGAACCAGTTCAGGGCGGGCAAGGTCAGGTACTGAAAAATCTTGCTTTTCATGCTGGCGTCCACTTGCTTCATGAAGGGGACGTTGATCAGGTTGAAGAAATAGAGCAAGCCGATCCAGGTGATGCCCGCGATGATGTGGAACCAGCGCAGAATGAGCTGGGTGGCTTCCGAGCCCGTGTGGGTGGGCATGACCACAGATGCTGCCACTGCGACGAAATGCTGCATAGGATTTCCTCCGCCAACTTGTTCGCCAAATCTGGAACTGCGGGTTGTGAGGGCCCCCGAATGTCCTGAGACGACGGGGCATTCGGCGAAGAGACATCCAGGCTGCAATGAAAGCTGAGAGATACTCGCGAACCCCGGGATGGTGTCCGGCGGCGCCGTCGAGTCGAGAAAAGTCTGCACTTTGTGGCGGGCGCTGTCAACCCTGAGGCGACACGGCGACGCGGCGGCAAGTTCCAGTTGAAAAGCGGCGGAGATCGCCGTATGGTACTCACATCTACCCGCTGAAGGCGCGGCCCGCGGAATTGGGGCGCGCAACCGGCGGGGTTGTCCCCCCTTGTTCCTGTGGCAGCGGGAAGGCCTCGAGGAACATGCTGTTGCATTGAGCCTGCTCATGGGCGCCTGTGGGCTGGTGGTTGGCAAGATCGCAGTCTACAAAGGAGATCGGCTATGGACAGCAATAAGCCGGCGCAAAACATTCAGGATTCCTTCCTCAACACGGCCCGCAAGGAGAGACTCAGCATTACCATTTACCTGCTGAGTGGAGTGAAGTTAACGGGCCGCATCCGCTCCTTCGACAAGTACTCGGTGGTGCTGGAGGCGAACGGTCAGGAGCAACTCATCTTCAAGCATGCCATCTCCACCGTGGTGATGGGGCGGGTGGCGGCGACGCATATCGCCCAGGTGGCGCATCCGGACAAAGCGGTGGCTGCGGGAACGGCGCCGGCGCCGGCGGCGGCAGCGAGCGCTTCGGGCACCGAAGGATAAGGCGTTTTCGGTTTGGGAAGTTCTCATACCAAGAAATCCCGCGGCACGGCGCGTGCGGGCAGACGTGTGCCTCTCTGGACCGAGGCCGTTCGCGAGGAGCCGGAGCGCGAGCGCGCGTTTCTGGTGGGGATCGATGTGCGGACGCGCGGCCGGAGCGGCGCGAAAGGGACGGTCACGGCACAAGCGGCGGCCGCGCGCGAGGCAGCGGCGATGCAGCCGGCGAAGGCTGGGGTTGCGCCTGGGGTTGCGATTAAGTCCGACGGCAAGCCCCGTATTCCCGAGTTCGATGCCGACGAGTCGCTGGCGGAACTGCGCACGCTGGCGGAGAGTGCCGGGGCGAAGGTAGTCGGCGAGATCCTGCAGCGGCGCGACCGGCCCGATCCGGCGACCCTAATTGGCGCGGGCAAGCTCGAGGAAATTGCGGGCGCGGCCGCCTCGGCGAATGCGGACGTTCTGCTGTTTGACCACGATCTCAGTCCTTCCCAACAGCGCAATATTGAAAAGATCATTAAACGGCGGGTGATCGACCGCACACAGCTCATCCTCGACATTTTTGCGCGGCATGCGCGTACCCGGGAAGGTCAGTTGCAGGTGGAGCTGGCGCAGCTGCATTACATGCTGCCGCGGCTGGCCGGGCACGGCATCGAGATGTCGCAACTCGGCGGCGGCATTGGTACGCGCGGTCCCGGTGAAACGCAGCTGGAAACCGACCGGCGGAAGATCGCGCGGCGCGTGCGGCACGTGGAGCAGCAAATTGAAAACGTGCGGCGCATTCGTGCCCAGCAGCGGCAGCGGCGCGAGTCGGCTCCGGTGGCGACCATAGCGCTGGTGGGCTATACGAATGCGGGGAAGTCGACTCTGTTCAATGCACTGACGCGGGCCAAGGTGCTGGAATCGCCGCGGATGTTTGCGACGGTGGATCCAACGATTCGCGGGGTGGAGCTCCCTTCGAAGCGCAAAGTGCTGCTGTCGGATACCGTGGGATTCATTCGCAGCTTGCCGCACACGCTGGTGTCGGCGTTCCGCGCGACGCTGGAGGAAGTGCAGCGGGCATCGCTGATTCTGCATGTGTCGGATGCGAGCAGCCGGCTCACGGCCGAGCAGGACGCGCAGGTGGAGATCGTCCTGAAGGAACTGGAAGCGGAGAAGAAGCCTCGCCTTCGGGTGATGAACAAGATTGATCTGCTGGATGACGAAGTGGCGCAGTCGTTGCAGGCGGATGCCTTACGCGAAGATTCGAAAACGGTGTACGTTTCGGCGACGGAAGGCACCGGGCTGGATAGGCTGCTCGCTCGGATTGACGCGATGATCGAGGAAGATCCGGTCAGCCGCGTGTGCCTGCGCGTCCCGCAGCAAGAAGGGAAGACGCTGGCGATGCTGGAGGCCAAGGCGCGGATCTATTCGCGGAAGTATAAGGATGGGGCGGTGGAGTTGGAAATCGATGCGCCCGCGTCCGTAGTGCGACGAGTGAGGGAGTGGGTGGTGGCGTAGGAAGTCATTTTTCGATTAGTGATCGCCCTTTGGTTTTGATGTGATCACCCAGAGGCCTGTGGCGCTTGCGCACCCACTTCTCGCAAGAGACGCGAGAAATGGGGTACCCATACGAGACTTTCCCGCACGACAAAATCGTTTTTTTACAAGGTCTTGACAAGCCAGCTCTGGGGTGGAAGTAGTCTTCATTGCGCGGTATCCCGAGAGGCTGTGACCTCGGGGGCGCGCGGGAGTTCGTGGCAGAGCGGTCCAAGGGCGCGTTCCCAAGATCACCAGGAGAGACTTTGTGATGAAACTTCGCATCTGTGTGTTCCCCATACTGGCACTTTGTGCGTTGGCGTTCGCAGCCCAAGCGCAGGTTCGCGCCGGTTTAACAGCTCACCCTCACCGCGGCCGTCCGCAGGTGGAAGCGGCAAATTCCAGATCGTCACCTCCGTATGAGACGCCGGCCTCGCTGGCTTGCGTTTACCAGCTGACCCAGCCCATTGTTCCGGGATGTCCGGTGTTGGGGACGAGCGCTGTGCCAAAGGGAGGCAGCGGCCTGATCGCTATTGTGAATGCGTTCGACAACCCGCCGGCGCTCGCCGACTTGAACATGTTCTCACGGCGCTTCGGGCTTCCCGTGTGCAGTTCCACGAACCGATGTTTCAATAAGGTCTACGCCACTGGAATCCGGCCTCCGGAAGATGGTTTGTGGGCACAGAGTGCCTCTGTGGTGACAGAGTATGCGCACGCGTTCGCTCCGCAGGCGCAGATTGTGCTGGTCGAGGCGGCAAGCTCAGCCATCGAGGACATGTGGTTTGCCGTGGGCACGGCGAACACGATTCTGGCCAGCCACGGCGGAGGGCAGATGATCTTGCCCTTCAGCATTCTGGAGGAAGCGGATGAGACTGGTTTTGATCAGCTCTTCACAACTCCTGGGGTCGTTTACATCAGCGGCAACGAAGGCTCGTTGGGTATTTTTGACTATCCAGCAACGTCTCCCAACGTGATTGCCCTGGGCGGAACCGGTCTGGTGCGAGATCCAAACGGCAATTTTCTTCGCGAGGAGGCGACGCATTTTTGGGCGGGTGGAAAGAGTCTCTACGAGTCGCGGCCGAGTTATCAGGACGGGATTGCAAAGGTGGGAGGGCAGCGAGGGATCCCGGACGCAGCTTTCGCCGGGGATCCGATCCACGGGGCGATCCTGTACTACACCAGCGTTTCGTTCGATGGTTTCGTGGGCTGGATTTATGAAGGGAACGTGGGAGTCGGCGAAGCGGGATGGGCCGGGATCATTAACCGGGCAAATAGTCACGCCGCCAGTACGCATGAGGAGTTGAGCATGTTCTACGGGAGCATCGGAGACACGACCGTGTTTCGCGACATCACGAAGGGACAAGCGTTCGAAGTCTTTGCGGGACCGGGGTGGGATTTCTTGACTGGCGTCGGTACTGGCGTTGGATTGAAAGGGAAGTGAGCCGGACGAATCTCAAAGATAGCGATGTGCGCGAGGTCACTCACCAAAGAAGCCCCCGCTTCTCGCACAGTACGCGAGAAACGGGGCACCCATTACGCTGCTGTCGATTTGAGTATTTTTTCCTACTCCTGTGGTGCTGCACTCGTGTGATTCCGATATCGCATCTGTAGTGCCCCGAAGGTGTGATCCTTGCCTTGACACCCGGCCTTAGCAACCGTATGGTCTTGTCGCTAAGAGTAGTTCCCTCCAGACGAAGGGCGACAAATGAAACTAATGAAGGTTGGCGTAATTTTCGTAAGCTGTGTGCTTTCGGCGCAGGTGGCTTTCGTGCGCGCGCAAAACGGCGACACTCCCAAGTGGCCGACCCATGGGTGGGCGAAGGGTGCACCCGCCGGCGTTGGGCTCGACGAAAAGGTTCTGGCAGCCTTCGATGCTGATTTGGGCAAGGGGAAATACTCTCTGGTCGACAGCTTCACAGTGATCCGTTGCGGAAGCGATGCGTTCGAACGGACCTACTCCCACGACTATGGAACGATCTACGGGAAGGAGGCGAAGACGCGTGGGCCGCTGAACGCTCACTTGACCGGTCCGTACAACTACTTCGATCCGGCATGGCACCCTTACTATCACGGAACCGGGCTGCACAGCATGCAGTCTGTGAGCAAAACGGTTTCCTCGATCATCATGGGTATCGCCATGACGCGTGGCGATTTTAAAGCTGGCCTGGACACACCGCTGCTCAAGTACTTCGAAGTGGCCAAGGTGAAGAATGTCGACGAAAGAAAGCGGCGCATCACTCTGCGGCATGTTCTAACCATGACGACGGGGCTCGACTGGAACGAAGAGGTCGCGTACGACGATCCCAAGAACGATTCAAGTTTGATGGAGGCGACCGACGATTGGGTGCAGTACGTGATCGACCGGCCAATGGCACAGGAACCGGGCAAGGTCTTCAACTACAGCAGCGGGGTGTCGGAGTTGGTGGCCTACATTTTCCAAAAGGAGACGGGGCAGGACATCGAGAAGTACGGTGAGAAATATCTGTTCACGCCGCTGGGCATCGAGTATTTCTGGAAGCGGACGCCGCTCGGCGTGGTCGATACCGAGGGAGGTTTATTTCTCAGCGGCCCCGGTCTGGCAAAGCTCGGATACCTCTACCTGCACGACGGCACCTGGGATGGGAAGCAGATCGTTTCCAAAGAATGGGTGAAGCAATCTCTAACGCCGTTCATTGACGCGGAGGAAGGTTTTAAGTACGGATTCAAATGGTGGCTCCTGCCGCGAACCGATCGGAAGGGTTATGTCTGGATGGCGCGGGGCTTCGGCGGACAGCGGCTCATGGTTTTTCCCGAGGAAGATTTGATTGCGGTGTTCACGGGATGGGAGATCTTGAAAGATCCCGCGGGAGACAGAGAGTTGGTCAACCGGATACTCCCGGCCGTGCTCAAGCAAAGCTGCGGGGGCGTGACACGCTGAATCTGCGTGGGGAAGGTAGCTTTTGGCTTGGCGAAGGCAACTGGTGGCTCAGAGCAAATTAAATGGGCCGACAACCAAGAAGCGGTGACATTCCTTGGCTATCGGCCCATTCGATCCTGAATTGGATCGGAGGTGATAATTCCATGCTAATCCTCTTCTGGCCGAAGTCAAGGGCTATGTGCAGGAATCTGCGGAGTGGGGCCGACGTGGACGCCCATCAGGGGCTAAAGCCCGCGTTTCTAATGGTTTTCGGGCGGCACGGCTGAAGCCATGCGCTTCCCAAATCGGTTGTTTCCGCGCCCGAAATCCGGCATCTTCGCGTTGACATAAACTCCTGAGGGACGTTAGACTTATCAGTTTCCATAGCCCTCATTATTCCGGTCTATATCAGCACCACATGGATCAGACGCTTCAACAACTAGGGGAATTACTGCTCGGAGCAGTACCGACGGTGATTCTGCTGGCGCTGCTGTACGCGCTCTACACCACAATTGTGCACAAGCCATTGCAGCGCGTGCTCGCGGAGCGGCGCAGCAAGACGGAGGGCGCGGTGGAGAAGTCGCGAGCCGACATCGCCGCCGCCGAGGCGCGCACGGCTGAGTACGAACAGAAATTGCGGGAGGCGCGGGCCGCGGTATTCCGCGCGCAGGAAGCGCGGCGGCAGCTGGTGCTGCAGGCTCGAACCAGCGCCTTGCACGAGGCGCGCAGCAAAGCTCAGGCGCAAGTGCAGGCCGCGAAGAAAGATATCGAGAACGATCGGGCGGCGGCTGAAACGGGCTTGCCGGCCGAAGCGGCGACCCTGGCGCAGCAAATCGTGCGCCGCGTGCTGCAGCCGGCGGGAGCGGGGCGCTGATGTCCTCGACGAAGATGACGGCGACGAAGAGGATTGTTCGGGCAGGTTTGCTTGCGCTACTCATGGTGAGTTGCGCGGGCTGGGTGTCGCTCCGCGCGCAGGAGCAACTCGCCTCTCCCGAGCAGAAGCAGGCCAGCGGCGATTCCGCGCAACAATCCGCGAGCGCTGGCCGCCAACTGGCGCACGAGAGCAAAGAGGCCGCCGGAGAAGAAAAAGATGAGATGGCGGAGTTCAAGCAGTCGGCCTCGGTGCGGCTGATCTCGCGGCTCACGGGATTGAATCTGCAGCAGTCCTACTGGCTGAGCGTGGTGCTGAACTTTGTGGTGATTGCTGCCGTCATGGTGTGGGCCGGGCGCAAGTATTTGCCGGGAATGTTCCGCGACCGTAGCGCCGCGATCCAGAAGGCGATGCAGGAAGCGCAGAAGGCCAGCGAAGAAGCGCGCCGCAGGCTGGCCGAGATCGAGTCGCGCCTGATGAAGCTGGACGTCGAAATCGGCATGATGCGCGATGCTGCCGAGAAAGAAGGCGCGGCGGAGGAAGTTCGCATCCAGGCTGCCGCCGAACAAGACGCGCGCAAGATTGTCATATCGGCAGAACAGGAAATTGCGGCGGCGGCCAAGGCCGCGCGACGCCAACTGACCGCTTACGCGGCCGATCTCGCGGTGGGGCTGGCACGGAAGCAGATCCACGTAGATGCCGCCACCGATCAGGCTTTGATGCGTAATTTTTCCGGACAGTTGGGCGCTTCCTCGGATGATTCGGGAAAGGACCGGAACTAGACCGTGGCTTCTGTCGCCAGCACGTATGCCCGGGCTTTCGCGGACGTAGTTCTGAGCGCGCATCTCGATGCGAATCGAGCGGTTGGTGGATTGCGCCGAATCGCGGGCCTGCTGACGGAGAGCGCAGATTTAAGGCGGGTTTGGGAGAATCCGGCGGTACCCGCGGAACAGAAGCGCAGGTTGCTGGATGCGATTGTGGAGCGCGAAGGAATTGAACATCACGCGCGCAACCTGGTGGCGGTGCTGATCGATCACCGGCGGGTGCAATTCCTGGGCCGGATTGTCGAGCAACTCAAGAAGGAACTCGATGCGCGCCTGGGATTTGCCGAGGCCCACATCACCAGCGCCCGCGAACTGGGCGATGCCGAGAAGCGGGCGCTCGAAGCGCAGATCGAGAAAGTGACGGGCAAGAAGGTGCGCTCGCAGTTCGGACTCGATGCGTCCCTGCTGGGCGGTGCGGTGGTCCGCGTGGGCAGCACGATTTACGACGGTTCGGTAAAAGGGCAGTTGGAGAAGATTCGAGAGGCTATCAGCTCCTAGCTGCCAGCTCCTAGCTTCTAGCTTGGACCATGATGGGTTCGCTTTGGCTAGAAGCTAGCAGCTAGAAGCTAGCAGCTGAAAAGGCTAAGAGCTGAATTTATGGCACAAATCAAGGCAGACGAAATTTCGAAACTGATCCGCGAGCAGATCGAGAACTACGAAACTAAGATCTCCGTGGACGAGACGGGCACTGTCATCACGCTGGGCGACGGCATCGCGCGCGTCTATGGGCTCGACAAGGTCATGGCCGGCGAGCTGCTTGCCTTCCCGCACGGCGTGGCCGGCATCGCCATGAACCTGGAAGAAGACCAGGTCGGCGTGGTGCTGCTCGGCGAGTACACCGAGATCATGGAAGGCGACGAGGTCAAGCGCACCGGGCGCATCATGAGCGTGCCCGTGGGCGATGCCATGATCGGGCGCGTGGTGAACTCGCTGGGCGAGCCCATCGACGATAAGGGACCGATCGCCAGCGATAAGTTCATCGCGTTGGAACGCATTGCGCCGGGCGTCATTGACCGGCAACCGGTGCGCGAGCCGATGGCGACCGGGCTGAAGGCCATCGACAGCATGATTCCGATCGGGCGCGGCCAGCGCGAACTCATCATCGGCGACCGGCAGACCGGCAAGACCGCGGTTGCGCTCGACACCATCATCAACAGCAAGGGCAACGACCTGATCTGTATCTACAACGCGATCGGGCAGAAGCGTTCCTCGATTGCGCAGGTGGTGAAGATTCTGGAAGACGCCGGAGCGATGGAGTACACGATCGTGGTGGCGGCGTCCGCGTCGGAACCGGCTCCCATGCAGTACATCTCGCCTTACGCCGCGTGTGCCATGGGTGAATACTTCCGCGACAGCAAGCGGCATGCGTTGGTTATCTATGATGATCTTTCGAAGCACGCGGCATCGTATCGCGAGATCTCGCTGCTGCTGCGGCGTCCACCGGGACGCGAGGCTTATCCCGGAGATGTTTTCTATCTTCACTCGCGGCTGCTGGAGCGCGCCTCCAAACTGAGCGACAAGATGGGCGGCGGATCGCTGACTGCGCTACCGATTATTGAGACGCAGGCGGGTGACGTTTCGGCCTACATTCCGACCAACGTGATTTCGATTACCGACGGCCAGATTTATCTGGAAACGGACTTGTTCAACCAGGGCGTGCGTCCGGCGGTGAACGTTGGCCTGTCGGTGAGTCGCGTGGGTGGCAGCGCCCAGATCAAGGCGATGCGGCAGGTAGCGGGCACGCTGAAGCTGGAACTGGCGCAGTATCGCGAACTGGCGGCGTTTGCGGCTTTCGGCAGCGATCTCGACAAGGCCACGCAGTCGCAGTTGAATCGCGGGCAACGGCTGGTCGAACTGCTGAAGCAGAATCAGTTTTCGCCGCTGCCGTTCTCGAAGCAGATTCTGATCATCATGGCGGGTACAGGCGGGTTCCTCGACGACCTGCCGGTGGCGCAAGTGCGCGACTTCGAGGCGGAACTTTACAAGTACGTGGATTCGACCAATCCCGGCCTGCTGCGCTCGATCATGGAGAAGAAGATTCTCGACGACGCGTTGAAGGGCCAGTTGCAGAACGTGATCAAGGAAGCGAAGCAGCAGTTTGTGGCGGCGCGAGAAGCGGTAGCGAAGTAAGCTTTTGGCTCTTAGCCTTTAGCTCTTAGCTTGGATCGGAGCGGGCGAGGCAAAAGCCAAAGGCTAAGAGCCAATAGCTAACAGCTGGTTTTTCAATGGCAAACATTCTCGACATTCGGCGGCGGATTCGCAGCGTGATCAACACGCGGCAGATCACCAAGGCGATGAAGGTGGTTTCCGCGGCGAAGTTGCGCCGGGCGCAGGAACGGGCCCTGGCGGCGCGTCCATACGCGCAGATGCTGACGAATGTGCTGAAGTCTCTAGTGGCGCGGGCCGAGATTTACGATCCCGAGACGGGCGAGCCGAAGCATCCTTTGCTGGCGCAGCGGGAAGAAAAGAATATCCTGCTGATCATTGTGACCGGGGACAAAGGGCTGGCGGGCGCGTTCAATGCGAATATTACGAAAGCAGCCGCCCGGTTCCTCGAGTCCAAGGCAGGGAAGAACGTCGACATTGAGGCCGTTGGCCGTAAGGGGCGCGACTTTCTGCGCCGGCGCTATCCCGCCGCGAAAGTACAGACGCAGAGTCTGGCGGAACTCGCGGAGTCGATTGAGGCCGAGTCGGAAACTGCCGAACGTGCCGGGACAACTCAGATCTCCGGCGAGCACGTGGGCATTCTTGGCAAGGTGGAGTTCGCGCAGGCTTCGGCTCTGGCACAGAATGTGATCGCGCGCTACAAGCGCGAAGAGATCGACGCGGTCTACATTGTATTCAACGAATTCAAGTCGGTGATCGCGCAGCGGCTCATCGTGGAGCAGATTCTTCCCATCGAGCAGATCGGCGAGCAGACGGTGCGACTGGTCGAGGAGATGACGGAAGAAGAGAAGAAAAAGGCCAAAGAAGCTGCGGTGCGCGCGGGCGTGGGCATGCGCGGTCCGGATCACCAGGTGGAAGAAGTCGCTTCGCAGTTTGGCACCGCGCAAGTGGACTATATTTACGAGCAGTCGCCGGAAGAGTTGTTCCGCGCGCTCTTGCCCAAATATGTGAGCATCCAGATTTTCCGCGCGTTGATGGAGTCGGTGGCCGCAGAGCACGCCGCGCGCATGACCGCGATGGATTCGGCCACCAACAATGCGACCGACATGGTCGATTCGCTGACGCTGGTCATGAACCGGGCGCGGCAGGCGAAGATCACGAAAGAGATTATCGAGATCGTCAGCGGCGCGGCGGCGATGTGAGGAAGCTGCTGGCTTCTAGCTACTAGCTTCTAGCCAAGCAGATTTGCGAGTGAAGTTTCAAGAAGGTCTATTGCGTGAGTTGCGCCATCGACAATCGGTGTTGATCCAAGCTAGGAGCTAGGAGCTAGTAGCTAGAAGCTAATTTATGCCTGAAAACGTAGGACATGTCATTCAAATCGCGGGTCCAGCGGTGGATGTGCAGTTTCCCGCGGGGAAGCTCCCTCCGATCTATGAGGCCGTGAAGGTGGTGAGCGACGGCTTCACGGTGCCCAACCCGGTCAACGTGATTCTCGAGGTGCAACAGCACCTGGGCGAGGGGCGCGTGCGCTGCATCGCCATGCAGCCCACCGACGGTATGGTGCGCGGCATGCAGGCCATTGACCAGGGCGGACCGATCACTGTGCCGGTGGGCCGAGGAACGCTGGGTCGCGTGATGAACGTGATCGGCGAGCCGGTCGATCAGCTGGGCCCAATCGAATACAAAGAGAGAATGCCGATTCACCGTCTCGCCCCGGCGTTTGACGAGCAGGCGACGAGCGCGGAGATGTTCGAGACCGGAGTGAAGGTCGTCGATCTCATCCAACCGTTCTTGAAAGGCGGCAAGATCGGTTTGTTCGGCGGCGCGGGCGTGGGCAAGACTGTCGTCATCATGGAATTGATCAACAACGTTGCCAAGAACCATGGCGGTTTTTCTGTGTTTGCCGGCGTCGGCGAGCGTACCCGCGAAGGCAACGACTTGTGGCTGGAAATGACGGAGTCGGGCGTGATCAAGCCGGGCAAGCCGGACGAGTCGAAGGCCGCGCTGATCTATGGGCAGATGACGGAGCCTCCAGGCGCACGTCTGCGCGTGGCGCTAACGGGATTGACGGTTGCGGAATACTTTCGCGATGCTGAGGGCGCGGACACGCTGCTCTTCATCGACAACATTTTTCGATTCACGCAGGCCGGGTCGGAAGTTTCCGCGCTGCTGGGCCGCATGCCCAGCGCCGTAGGCTACCAGCCCAACCTGGCGACGGAAATGGGCGAACTGCAGGAGCGCATCACCTCGACGAAGAAAGGTTCAGTCACGTCGGTGCAGGCGATTTACGTGCCTGCCGACGACTTGACCGATCCGGCGCCGGCGACCACGTTCGCTCACCTCGACGCGACCACGGTGCTATCGCGCGCCTTGACTGAAATTGGAATTTACCCGGCGGTCGATCCCCTGGCTTCGACCTCGCGCATTCTCGATCCGCGCATCGTCGGCCAGGAGCACTACGACGTGGCGCAGACGGTGAAGCGGACGCTCCAGACCTACAAAGATCTGCAGGACATCATCGCGATTCTTGGTATCGACGAGTTGACCGAGGATCAGAAGCTGACCGTGGCCCGAGCCCGCAAAATTCAGCGCTTCCTGTCGCAGCCGTTCCATGTGGCCGAGCAGTTCACGGGCGCGGCGGGGCGTTACGTGAAGATTGCCGACACCGTAAAGGGCTTCAAGGCAATTGTGGAAGGCAAGTACGACGATATCCCCGAGCAGGCCTTCTACATGAAGGGTCCAATCGAGGAAGTGCTGGAAGCGGCGGAAAAGATGAAGGCGGCAGCGTAAGAGCAAGGTGTCAGTAGTCAGGAGTCAGTCGGTGGTTTTAACCAAGTACCGACTCCTGACTACTGACTCCTGACTACTGATGGCTGACACATTCAAACTCGAGATCGTCACGCCGGAAAAGAAAGTCGTGGATACGGCGGCCGAGGAAGTCCAGATCCCTGGAAAAGACGGATATCTTGGCGTCCTGCCGGGGCACGCGCCGCTGATCACCGAGTTAGCGGTGGGTGAGATTAGTTACTGCGAAAATTCCACCGAGCTGCGGCTGGCTGTAGCCTGGGGATTCGCGGAAGTGCTGCCGGACAAGGTCACGATTCTGGCGGAGACGGCGGAGCGTCCGTCGGAAATTGACGTGGAGCGCGCGCGCAAATCCAAAGAACGTGCCGAGCAACGGCTGACGAGCGGCGATACGACAGTCGACGTCGAGCGTGCGCTGGATGCTCTGCACCGGGCCGACACCAGGCTGGAAGTAGCCGGGAAGAATAACAGCAAAATCTAGAATAGGCCGGTTCCCGGCTTATACAATTGTGCCGTTTACTCATCGGAGGAGACGGCATGAAACTTCAATCAACCTTTCTCGTTCTTTCTCTCTTCGTTCTTTGTGGTCTGGCGACGGCGCAGCAAGCGAAGCCGGCGCAGGCTCCGACTCCGCAAAGGCCGCCCTGGCTGGATACTCCTGAAGTGCACTCCGACAACAGTGTGACGTTCCGCTTTCTCGCTCCCAACGCGCAGGAAGTGAAACTCACGCGCGAAGGCGCCGAGCCAGTGGCGATGCAGAAAGACGACAAGGGCGTCTGGACTGTCAATACTCCGCCGCTGCCTCCGGACTATTACGGATACTCCATCGTCGTCGACGGCGTGCGCTCGCTCGATCCCTACAACCACGGACTGGTGCCGAATCTGATCTCCCCGGGGAATTTCGTGCATGTCGCGGGTCCGCCGTCGTTGCCCTGGGAGGTGAACGATGTGACGCGCGGGGAAGTCCATCATCATTTTTACAAATCTGCAGTGGCCAACGATCAGCGGGACTTCTACGTCTACACGCCGCCAGGCTATGACCCAGCTGCGAAAAAGACTTATCCCGTCCTGTACCTGCTACACGGATTCAGCGACGACGCCAGCGGCTGGACGGCGGTCGGGCGCGCGAACGTGATTCTCGACAACCTCATTGCCCAAGGGAAAGCCAAGCCGATGATCGTCGTGATGCCGCTCGGCTACGGCACCATGGAAATGATTACGCTGGGCTGGGGTGCGTGGAGCCATACGGATGTGCGCGAGCGCAACTTTTCCAAGTTTCGCGAGGCGCTGCTGACTGAGGTGATGCCGAAGGTCGAGAGCGAATATCGGGTGATGACTGACCGCAATTCGCGGGCGATTGCCGGGCTGTCGATGGGCGGATCAGAATCGCTGCTGACCGGGCTGAACAACCTCGACAAGTTTGCCTGGATCGGCGCCTTCAGCTCGGGCGGCATTCCCGACGACTTTCAATCGGACTTTCCCGCGTTCGATGCAAAGGCGAACCAGCAGATCCGCTTGCTTTGGATTGCCTGTGGCACTGAGGACCGTCTGATCACCGTGAACCGCAACCTGCGGGAATGGCTGAAATCGAAAGGCGTGCAGCACGCCGATATCGAGACGCCCGGGATGCACACGTGGATGGTGTGGCGACGGAATCTGGCGGAGTTCGCGGGACTGTTGTTTCGGTGAGAAGCACAGCAACCTGTCCGCTCTTAGGAGCCGCATAGCTAGCGTCTACGGAACGTTGACGTGATCCCGGTTCTCCGACGGCACATAGTTCACCGCAGCCGTGCGCTCCAACTTGTCCCAGGCGAACTTGCGGCCTTCCAGCGCGCGCTTCAGAGTCTTAAACAGCACGATCGAAAACAACTGACGGTAGGCGAAGCGCTGCAGCCAGACCTGGCTGAGCAGCCAGGCGTCTTCTTTGTCGTCGGGGTGGCGACGTTCGAGGGCGAAGGCAATCGCCGAAGCGATAAAGTCGATCACCAGGAACGCAAAGAAGAACAACACCAGCTTGTGGAAGTCGGCTGGATCGGTGGAGTCCGGGTGGAAATGCTTCTGGATGAAATACCAGATCGTGCCCACCGCGAACATGATGTCGATGAGCGGCGACACCAGTGGCAGCAGAATCTGGAAGATCACAATGTTGGGCAGCGCCACCCAGCCCAGCGCGCCCTTGCGAGCGAAGACTCCACGGTGTTTATACACGGCCTGCAGAATGCCGAAGGACCAGCGGAAACGCTGGCGCATCAAGGCGCTTGCGTTGGTGGGAGCTTCGGTGTAGGCGAGGGCCATGTCCTCGTACTCCACGCGATATCCGCGGCGCAGGAGAGCCATGGTGAGATCGGCGTCTTCGGCGACAGTATCAATGTGGTAGCCCCCCGCCTCGCGCACAGCGGAGACGCGCCATGCGCCGATCGCGCCGGGCACTACGCTGACGGCGCCAAGAACGTCGAGGGCCCGGCGCTCGAAGTTCTGGCTGGTGATGTATTCGAGGGCCTGCCAGCGCGTCCAGAGATTGACGCGGTTGCCAACCTTGGCATTGCCCGCGATGGCGCCGACTTTGGGATTGATGAAGTGCGGCACCAGGCGTGAAATCGCATCCTGAGCGATGATGGTATCGGCGTCGATACCCACGAACAATTCCGCATCCCGAATGTGCTCGATACCGTAGTTGAGAGCCTCGGCCTTGCCGGAGTTCGGTTTTTCGAGGATCAGAACTTTTCCCGCGGCGGCCTCGGCAGCGAAGGCCTTGCGCGCGACTTCGAGCGTCCCGTCCTTGGAGCCATCGTCAATGACAATGACGCGCAGATTCGGATAGTTCGAATTGAGCGCCGCACGGACAGTCCGCTCAATGACTTTCTCTTCGTTGTAGGCGGGAATCAGCACCGCAACCTTCGGCCTGTAGGATGCGACTTCGGCGGGCTTGCCGAAAATCTTCTCGTGCACGCGGTCATAAACCGCCGCCGCTCCGATAAAAATGAGGCGGCCGGTCATGAGCAGGTCGCCTACAAGAAAGATCCAGGTGATGCCGATGATTCCTGCGTCGAATAGCCAAAACCCGAGCCGGTCGAACCGCGCGGCCCAAAGTTCGCCGGCAGGCAACGGGGACATCACATCCGCCCGGGTTTTGCCCAGCAGTTCGTAGACCGGCGCAATTTCATATCCTCGGGCCCGGACGCCGTCGATGATCATGGGCAGGGCCCGCACGGTTTCGGCGCGATTCCCGCCACCATCATGCAGCAGCACGACGTTGCCGCAACGCAGATTCTCCTGACGGCAGGGCGGCAGATGCGACAGCACATACGACGAAATCTT